>JAGCPK010000037.1 GCA_017965725.1 Prevotella sp. | reverse complement strand
TACCTCAATGAGAATGACACGACGTTCCATCAGCCGTATAATATCTTCTACGATGCAGGCAACTTCATCCAGACCTACGCCACCCCGTCGGAATACCAGCAGTGGAAGCAGGCACTCGACGCTGCAGTCATCGAGAAGCACGTCGCCTATACTTGGCGTACTGACAAATTCTGGGACACCTTCTACACCGACTTCGAGATGACAGAGGAGAAATATCATGGCGTGAGCATGTTCGTGCCACAGGATCCCACTATCGAGTATGGCGAGAAATACCTCCAAATGAATGAGGACATCACACGGCTACAGTGGTTCAGTGCTGTCAGTGAATAGCTTTTGCAGACCAGTAGCCTTTACGAACCTTTTGGCGAGCCAGCATCATTGCTGGCTTTTTTTTTGTCTATTTCTTTGGTTGTTTCGGCAATATTTTATAACTTTGCGGCGTTATAGAAAGAGATTCGATGATGAGAAAGGCCTTTTTGATATTCGGTTTCGTAATGCTGACGCTGACAGCGTGGGCCCAATTGCGCAATCCCGTGATTCAAGGCTTTCATCCCACCCCAAGCGTATGCAGGGTGGGGGATGACTTCTATCTGGTGAACTCATCGTTCTGCTATTTCCCCGGGGTGCCTGTGTATCACTCGAAGGACCTGGTGAACTGGGAACTGATAGGCAACGCCCTCGACCGCGAGAGTCAGTTGCCGCTGAAGGGCTCTTTCTCGTGGATTGGCATCTTCGCTCCCACCATCCGCTATCATGAGGGAACGTATTATATCGTATCGACGAACGTGGGTAACGGGGGTAACTTCCTCATCACCGCCAAGGACCCGCGAGGACCTTGGAGCGAGCCCGTCTGGCTGGAGCAACTCGGCATAGACCCCTCGCTATGGTTTGAGGATGGCAAGTGCTACATGGTGAGCAACCCCAACGATATCATCACGCTCTGTGAGATAGACCCTGTGACGGGCAAGCAGTTATCACCTGGCAAACCTGTATGGCAGGGCATGGGTATGCGCTATCCTGAGGCTCCGCATATCTACAAAAAGGATGGTTGGTACTATCTGTTGCTGTCAGAAGGAGGCACAGAGATAGCCCATTGCATGACCATCGCGCGAAGCAAGAATATCTATGGCCCGTACGTGGCCAACCCAGCCAACCCCATCCTGACGAACTGTAATGTGAAGGGACAGAACAGTCAGATACAGGCTGTAGGGCATGGTGACTTCGTGCAGGCGAAAGACGGCTCGTGGTGGACCGTGTTCCTGGGCCAGCGCCATTATGGCGGCTCCCACCACCACCTGGGGCGCGAGACCTGTCTCGCACCGATGGAGTGGAAGACAGGGCAGTGGCCCGTCATCAATGGTGGCAACCCCATCGACACGCTGATGCAGGTGAAGACACTGCCAGAGGTGAAGATGCCACAGTTGCCCACTGACTATAAGTTCAACAAACCCCTGGGTCCTGAGTGGGTGTATATCCAGAATCCCGACTCTACGAAGTACCGCATGATTTACGATAAGTTGAGGCTTTACGGCTCTGTCTCGACACTGACGGGAAATGATCGTCCGACGTTTGTGGGGCGCAGACAGGAGGGACCGGGCCTGTTGATGCAGACGCATGTGGATTTCCGTGAGTCGTATCAGGGCGACGAGGCGGGGCTCTGTATCTATCAGATCTTCAATGGACATGCGGAGATATGTCTGGAGGGTACGCGAGAGAAGATGCAGGTGTCGTTCAGGGCTACCCTGAAAGATCTTTCGGGGAAGTTTGCCCAGGCGGAGATAGACGGCTATGAGGCGTGGTTGCGTGTGCGGAGCGACGGCTATCAGTACTTCTTCGAGTACTCCACTGACGGCGAGGTTTTCCGTTCGCTGTTTAAGATCAGTTGTACGCTGTTAAGCAACGAAGCGGTAGGTGGTTTCACGGGTGTGGTGTGCGGTATGTACTGCACGAAGAAGAACGAAACCGACCTCACATACGCCAACTTTGATGCGTTTAAGTTTAAGAATTGGTAAACAACAATATTATGTCTAATTTAAACAATGTGTGATTATGAAAAAGTATTTTGCTGAATTGTTTGGTACGTTTGTACTGACATTCCTTGGTTGCGGAGCAGCCGTGAGTCTGAATTGTGGTGCTGACACAGCATCTGTCGTAGGAACAGCCATTGCCTTCGGTCTGTCTGTAGTGGCTATGGCATACACCATCGGTGGTATCTCGGGTTGCCACATCAATCCCGCCATCACACTGGGTGTCTATCTCTCTGGGCGCATGAACGCCAAAGACTGTGGCATGTATATGCTCTTCCAGGTGATCGGTGCCATCATCGCTGCTGCACTCCTGGCCCTGATCGTCTCTACTGACCCAGGTCTGGCTCGTGGAACTGCCACAGGTGCCAATGCCTGTGCTTCTGACAACCTCTGGAACGGCTTCATCGTGGAGTTTGTGCTGACCTTCATCTTCGTGATGGTGGTGTTGGGCGCTACTGCCAAGACCAATGGTGCCACGAACAACTTCGCTGGTTTGGCTATCGGTCTGTCTCTGATCCTCATCCACTTTGTGGGCATCAACTACACAGGTACCTCTGTGAACCCTGCCCGTAGTATCGGTCCTGCTCTCTTCGAGGGTGGCGCTGCCCTGCAGCAGATTTGGATATTCATCCTCGCCCCGTTGGCTGGTGGTGCACTGGCTGCAGGTGTGTGGAAAATGATCGACATCGAAAAGTAATCAGTGAATAATAATCGTAAAAACGGACTCTTTAGGACGAATGGTGTCAGTTATGTGATACCATTCGTCCTAATTACTACGCTCTTTTTCCTCTGGGGATTTGCGAGGGCGATCCTCGACGTGCTCAACAAACACTTCCAGAACACGCTCGACATCTCCATCACCGAGTCGTCGCTCATCCAGGTGACGACCTATATGGGCTATTTCCTGATGGCGATACCCGCAGGCCTGTTCATCAACCGTTTTGGCTATCGCAGGGGTGTGGTGTTCGGGTTGTTGCTCTTCGGTATCGGAGCCCTCTTGTTTGTGCCTTGTACAGAGGCTGGCACCCTCTATGCCTTCCTTTTCGCTCTCTTTATCATCGGCTGCGGACTCACGTTTCTGGAGACGGCAGCCAACCCCTATGTGACGGAACTTGGTGCGAAGGAGACAGCATCGAGTCGCCTGAACCTCTCGCAGTCATTCAATGGCCTTGGCTGTCTGTTTGCCACCTTCGCTGTGGGTCAGTGGCTCTTTGGCAGTGAGGGCAGTATAGCCTTGCCCTATGTGATTCTCGGACTGGTGGTACTTGTGATAGCCGCCATCTTCGCGAAAGTACGCCTGCCAGAGATCCATCATAACGACGGGCTGGAGGAGAAGGCGAAATACGGACGTGAGCCCCTGAAAAAAATCTGGAAACACAAGTTCTTCGTCTATGGACTCATTGCCCTGCTGGCTTACGAGGTGGCAGAGATATCCATCAACAGTTACTTCATCAACTTCGTTACAGGACAGGGCTGGATGGATGACAAGACAGCCTCTGTGGTGCTTACGGGTGCGTTGGCCTTCTTTATGGTTGGTCGTTTTGGGGGCAGTATGATCATGCGATGGGTGCCTGCTGAGAAGATGCTGCTGATCTGTGGCTGTGGCTGTGTGGTGTGTACGATGCTCGTGCTGATGAATGTAGGCATGATATCCCTGGGTGGCCTGTTGGGCATCTATCTCTTCGAAGCCATCATGTTCCCCACCATCTTCTCGTTGGCTGTCCGCGACTTGGGTAGTCTGACGAAAAGTGCTTCCTCTATCCTGATGATGACACCCGTAGGCGGTTGCGGTTTCCTACTGGTGGGAATCATCGCTGACGCCACCGATTTAGTGGTGCCTTTCATCATCCCGTTGCTGGGATATATCCTTGTATCGCTGTTCGGCTTTGGTCTCATGGTACACAGGGAAGACGCTGGAAAACAGCGATAAATGTTGTTTTTACACCTCTATATCTCGTCCACTCTTTTGTGAGGTGACGAATTTTCTAAAAGCCTAATTACTAGTTCTTTACATTTTTGTGACCCCTAAAATTATCCACTTTTCCAACCTCTGTTATTGTGGCGCATTGTTTTTTTATCTAATTTTGCACCAGAAATCCAAAGTAGGATGATTCTAACTTCAAATAATTAACATTTAACAAACAAAGTATGAAAAAAAGCAGGTATCTATGGTTGTTATTGGCACTGATGGTGTCGATGGCTACGAAAGCCCAGGGAATCTTGGGAACTGTTACAGACGATCTTGGGGAGCCCGTCATTGGTGCTTCCATCGTCGAGAAAGGTAACCCCCAGAACGGAACCATCACCGACTTCGATGGTAAGTTCAACATTAAAGTGAGTGCGGGTACACCTATTATTATTAGTTATATTGGTTACCTTACCCAAGAGGTGAAGGCTGCCAATGGTATGACTATTGTGATGAAGGAAGACGCCCAGACACTGCAGGACGTCGTCGTTATCGGTTATGGCGTGCAGAAGAAGAGTGTCGTGACTGCCTCCATCGCGAAGGTATCTTCCGATGATCTGGAGGGAACGGCTCCCGTCCGTATGGACAATGCCCTGAAGGGCTTGGCAGCCGGTGTGAATGTCACCTCTTCATCTGGTCAGCCTGGTGCTGCCTCGCGCATACGTATCCGTGGTATTGGATCGGTGAACGATAGCGACCCGCTCTACATCGTCGATGGTATGCCTATTGAGGGAGGTCTCGACTACATCAACCCCAGCGACATCGAGAGTATCGAGGTGCTGAAGGATGCTGCCTCTGGTGCCATTTACGGAGCACGTGCCGCCAATGGTGTCGTTCTCGTCACCACGAAGAAGGGTAAGTTGGGTAATGTCACCGTGAACTACAACTTCTCTCAGGGTTGGCAGACGGCTTGGAAGCATCGCGACGTGCTGAACGCTACGGAGTATATGCTGATGCAGAACGAGGGACTGGTAAATGCAGGACAGGCTCCACGCTATGCCGACCCCTATAAAGTGACTACTGATACCGACTGGCAGGATCTGCTCTTCAACGACAATGCCCCTGTGCAGAATCATGAGTTGACGCTGAGCGGAGCCTCAGAGCGTGTGAACTACTATTTCTCACTTGGTTACTTCGACCAGGAAGGTATCGTGGGTGGTAACTACGATCGTTCCAACTATCAGCGTCTGACGCTGCGTGGCAACTTCAATATCAATGTGTTTGATGTCACCAAGGAGCGTAACTGGCTCAACAAACTCGATGTGGCCATCAACCTCTCCTACGCTCGTGTGAAGAACCAGGGTCTCGACGTGAACTCCCAGTGGGGTAACGAAATCGGTTCTGCCCTCGCACTGCCCCCAGTGATTGCACCTTACGTCACAGGACAGGATGCTCAGGATCAGATTGACTATTATTCTTCTACCTATCCTGAAGAGTATGTTCCCATGTATGGTAAGAACGGACAGTTGCTGAACATCCCCGGTGCTGGATTCAATGAGATGTCCAACCCGCTGGCTTCATTCATGTTGCCCGCCACCAAGTACTGGAGCCATAAGTTCGTGACCAACTTCTCCGCCACATTAGGAATCTGGGACGGCCTGAAGTATCGCGTCAGTTACAGCACCGATATGTCGTTCTGGGGCAATGAGAGCCACGCTACGCCTTACTGGATTTCTCCCACCAAGCACCGCAACTACTCTTCTGCTTCGATGGAGAGCGATCGTGGTACTGTATGGCAGTTGGAGAACGTGCTGATGTACGACAAGGCTTTCGACAAACATACGATTAATGTGGTGCTCGGACAGAGTGCCTTCGAGAACTCTGGTTGGACACTCGGAGCATCCCGTAACAACCTGAAGGACTACGAAAAACCTTATATCAATGCTGCCACAGGTCTTGCCGCTGATGGTGACCGTGACGGATGGGGCGGTCCTGGTGTGAAGCACACCATGTCGTCACTCTTCGCCCGTCTGAGTTATAACTACGATGAGCGCTATATGTTGCAGGCTACAGTCCGTCGTGACGGATCCAGCCGCTTCGGTACGAACAACAAATACGGTACCTTCCCCTCTGTCTCTCTCGGATGGAACGTGATGAACGAGGAATTCATGAAAAGCACCAACGAATGGATGAATAACTTCAAGATACGTTTCAGTTGGGGTAAGAACGGTAACGATAAGATTGGTGATTTCCGTTACACCGTGCTGACACAGGGCGGTAACAATTACGGCTTTGGTATGGCAGGTGGCGAGAAGGAAGTAAACAGTTCAAAGGCTAACGGACTTTCCAATCCCGACCTGAAATGGGAGGAGTCAGAGCAGTACGACTTCGGTGTTGATTTCGGCTTCCTGAACAACAAGATCACGTTCACCGTGGATTGGTTCAAGAAGAAGACCAACGGTATGCTGAAGGATATGAACATCCCCTCTTATGTGGGTGAGTCAAAGCCTGTCGGTAACGTGGGTGACATGGAGAACACCGGTATCGAGTTCGAACTCGGCTATAAGTTCAATATCGCTGATGCAAAGTTCCAGATCAAGGGTAATGCCTCTTATCTGAAGAACAAACTGATCAAACTTGGCAATGCTGCTGGTTTCGATACATACGACAATGTGTCTAACCTCGGAAACATCTCCCGTGCTGAGGCAGGAGAGCCCTTCCCCTATTTCTGGGGTTACAAGACTGATGGCATCTTCCAGAACTGGGATGAGGTGAACGCCTATACCAAGAACGGACAACTGATCCAGCCCGATGCACGTCCTGGATTCGTTCGCTTTGTGGACGTGAATGATGATGGTGTCATCGACGACTCAGACCGTACGAAGATTGGTAAGGGAACTCCCGACTGGACCTTCGGTG
This sequence comes from Prevotella sp., assembly GCA_017965725.1. Lineage (GTDB taxonomy): Bacteria > Bacteroidota > Bacteroidia > Bacteroidales > Bacteroidaceae > Prevotella. The sequence continues at coordinate 6,347 of JAGCPK010000037.1, read as the reverse complement.
CTACCTTCAATGCAGCCTGGAGAGGTTTCGACTTCATGATGTTCTGGCAGGGAACAGCAGGTAACGACATCTTCGATGCTACCCGTCGTCTCGACCTGCCAGCCATCAACCTGCCCTCTTGGTTCCTCGGACGCTGGACGGGTGAAGGTACCTCCAACAAGTATCCTATCTATATTCAGGGCGACGCCACCAACTGGCAGGCTTCCGACCTGTATATCCACGACGGCAGTTATCTGCGCCTGAAGAACATCGAGTTGGGTTACACCATTCCCGAGTTCATTACCAAAAAGGCCTTCATCAGCCGTCTGCGCCTCTATGTGGCAGCAGAGAACCTGCTGACCTTCACCAAGTACTGGGGCTTCGATCCCGAAATCTCTTCAGCAGCCACTTCTTGTGGTGTTGACTTCGGTGTCTATCCTCAGCCGCGCACGCTCCGTGTAGGATTTAACCTGACGTTCTGAAGAATGAAACAATGAAAGAATGAAATAATGAAAAAATAGAAGTTATGAAAACAAATAAGATATTATTCGGAATGCTCGTCGCACTGGTGCTCACCAGTTGTAAGGACGATTTTCTTGAGGTGACCAGTCCTACCGACACCTTCATTGAGGAATACTATACCACGAAGGTATCGCTCGACGAGGCACTGGTGGCAGCATACGCACCCCTGCACTGGTACGACTACGGTTCTACCTGGCAGTATAATGCCCTGAACTTCATCTCTGAGTTCATGAGTGATGATATGTATCCCAATGGCAGCAGCAACACGGATCAGCCGATGCTGCAGTTGATGTTCAACTACTCCTGCACCCCCGTGGTCTGTCTGACAGGTGTCTGGAGCGACAGTTACTCTGGTGTGAAGCGCAGCAACGACGTGCTGACATATTGTGACTGGGTAGAGAAGGCGGGTAACATCACAGCCGCTCAGCGTGCAGACTACGAGGCTCAGGCCCGTCTGCTCCGCGTGTTCTACTATCTCCAACTCTGGAAGTTCTATGGCAACGTGCCCTGCTATTTCGAGAACCTGGCTGCCCCCTATATCTCTGAGCAGTTCACTGCCGATGAGGTATATGCCAAGGTGATTGAGGAACTTGAGGCCATCATTGCTACAGGTAACCTGAAGGATGACTATCCTGCAGAGGAGAAGGGTCATGTCACGAAGCCGCTGGCTTATATGATCTATGCTGAGATGGTGATGATCCAGAATGACAGCAGCCGTTATGGCAAAGCCCTCTCTTATATGAAGGAACTTATCAGCAGCGGAAGATATAAGTTGACCAACAACTACCAGGATATCTGGGATGAGAGTGGCGAGTGGAACGCTGAGTCTATCTGGGAGATCAACTACTTCGACGATAACTCCGTACGTGGTTGGGGTAACCAACTCGGAGCCGGTGGTTGTGTGTTCCCACGTCTCCACGGTCCGCGTAGTTTCAAGGCCAACGCAGGCGATCCTTACGAGGATGTCGATGCAGGCTGGGGCTTCAGCGCCATTCCTTTGCACTCTGTGGCCAGTTTCGAGGAGGGTGACATCCGCAAGGATTTCTCTGCCTTCGACCTCAATGCTCACGGAACTTCTGATGATCCAGGTTGGATGAATACAGGCTATTGCCTCTATAAGTATATGTGTCGTAAGGGTAACAACAAGGACCAGAAGGCTGATGCTGACCTCGGCTTCAACAACAACCTGCGTGTCTATCGTTATGCTGAGACGCTGCTCAACGCTGCAGAACTGCTACTGAAGACGAGCGGTAGTGCCAGCGAAGCCATAGGCTATGTCAATGAGGTGCGTGCCCGTGCTGGTCTAAATAACCTGAATGACGTCACTGAGGACGATATCCTCAACGAGCGTCGCCATGAGTTCATGGGTGAGGGTAAGCGTTACTTCGACCTTGTGCGTACAGGTCGTGCTGCCTCTGTGCTGACACCTGCCAACGACAGTGGTGGTTTCCGTACGAAGGCTTGGAGTCAGGATGTGCGCTATCTGCCCATCCCGCAGGACAACATCGATGCTGCCCAGGGTACCCTCAAACAGAATGGAAGCTATTAAACAATGCATAATTAATAATTCATAATTCATCATAAAATGAAAAAGATTTTTTCAAATATATTAAGGATGCGCAGCCAATTATGCATTATGCATTGTGCATTGTGCATTTCAGCAGCAGCCCTGCTGATGACGGCCTGCTCGCCAGAGACATTCGATGGTCCGGATCAGAACGGCATTCCCTCCATGTCGAACGTCGATATCAACATGAATATTGATCAGAGCGTGAACCAGGCCACTTTCACTGTGGCTAACATGCCCGCACAGACCTATGCCATTTGGACTGTCAACGGCAACGTGTATTCCACGCTGAACCCCATGCACTGGGCCAATAATAAGGCCGGTACTTACGATGTTGAACTGCGTCTTGGCAACCGCAACGGTTTCAGCCAGAGCAGCATCAGCAAGACCTTCACTTTCGATAATTCACAAGTTGACCTCACTCCGTATATCAGCCGTATTTCCCGCACTTGGCGCATCAACTATGCTGAGCAGGGACACATGGGCTGTGGTGAACCGGGTACCGATGGTAGCAACTGGTGGAGTGCCGCTCCTGGCGACAAGGCAGATTGGGGCGTGTATGATGACCGCCTGACCTTCACTGCTGATGGTGGCTATACCTATGATCCGGGTGATGGTGGTACAGTGTATGTGAACAATGGTGCCAGCCTGTTCTCCGAGTACAATACCTTAGTACAGGAAGATGGTAGTAAGATCGACTTCATGGCTCCTGTGGAGACCCAGACAGCTTCCTACAACTTTGACGTCGATGGCGACAATATCGTGCTGAAACTCTCTCCACAGACTCTCTTCCCCTATTTGTCGAGTGATGAACAGTACAATAACCCCGTCTTCACCGTCACCAAACTGACGAACTCTGAGATGGTACTGCTTTATGAGGGCAGTGGTATCACCTGGCGCTTCATGCTCACCAGCAAGGAAGATGACAACGCAGCCTTTACAGGCTTCAAGGCGAAGAGTGAATTCAATATGTGGAAGGACCTCACTCCTGTCATGACCTTCTACTATAATCCTGATCCAGGTTGGGGCAATGACCAGACGGCTGTGTTTGAGTCCCTGTTCGTTGGAGGTAACAACAACTATGAAGTCAATATCCCGCAGGAGTGTTTCGCAGAGTGGCAGGCACAGGTACACTTCCATACCGATCTCGTGACATCTGCTGCCAACCACTATGATTTCTCTGCCATCCTGAGCACTGACCGCGACATTGATGGTGTGGTTGTGAAACTTACTAATGAAGATGATTCTGAAGCCATCATCGATGCCCACGACGTGAACCTGAAGGCAGGTGAGGACTATGTGTTCTGGCTGAGCGACATCGAAGGTAAGGACCTCAATCCCGTGAAACTGGTGTTCGACTTCGGTCACGCTACGGGTGAGACGCATGTCAACATCAAGAATATCGTGTTGAAGAATCATGCTGACGATGATGGTACTGTGCTGCCCGATCCTAATGGTAACGGTGGCAAAGAAGAAGCCAAGGCTGATTGGGATGCCACTTCAGGGGCAAATCTCTGGAAGGCCGTTGAGGATGGTAGTGCATTCATCAGTGTTACTCCATGGTTTGCTGATGGCGGTTGGTCACAGATTGGTGATCCCACATGGAAGCATGAGAACGGGGTTTGGTCGTTGACCCTTCCTGAGGGAATGGGTGGCAGCCAGTGGATGGGACAGTTCCCCATCAACACTACGCTGACAGCCAGCATGAGCAAGAAGTACAACTTCTACCTCGTCCTTGAGTCTGACCAGGATCTGCCCGGTGTCACCATCAAACTGACAGAGACCGACGATGCAGAGAAGCACGATGACAACTTCTTCTTCGCAGACCGTCATGATGTCAAGGCTGATGTCCCGTTTGTCTATAAGGCTGAGGGTGTCACCCTGCCCAAGAACGATGCACATGCCCTGTCGCTCTTCTTCGATTTCGGTGGTTCACCCATTGGTGCCAATATCAAGATCAGCAAGATCTATTTCGAGGAGTCTGTATCTATGAGTTACAATGATGACAACAACCTCTGGAAAGCCGTCGATGAGGGTTCTGCCTTCATCAGCGTCACCCCATGGTTTGCCGATGGCGGTTGGAGCCAGATTGGCGATCCCACGTGGAAACATGAGGGTAACAAGTGGTCACTGACGATTCCCGAGGGTATGGGTGGCAGCCAGTGGATGGGACAGTTCCCCATTAACACCACGTTGGCTACGGCTCAGAACGATGCCTATAACTTCTCTTGCACTATCGTTGCCGATCAGGATCTGCCTGGTGTTACCATCAAACTGACCGAGGCTGATGATGCTGAGAAGCACGACGACAACTTCTATTTTGCTGATCGTCACGACATCAAGGCCGACGAGCCCTTTGTCTATCAGATGAAAGGTGTGACACTGCCAAAGAATGATGCCCATGCACTCTCGCTGTTCTTTGACTTTGGCGGTTCCCCCATTGGTGCCAACATCACCATCAGCGATATCATTTTTGAAAAAGCCGAATAATAAATGAAACGGTTCATGCTTAATACTTTTCTGCTCTCCCTCGCCGTAGCCCTTTGTGGCTGCGGTGGGAGCGAGGACGACCCTAAACCGGCAGAGGTCATCATCAATGTCTCTCCCGAGACGATTAATGCGCCTGCTGAGGGCGGCACCTATACCGTCAGCGTTACTACCACGGGCAAGGAGTGGGGTACTGCTATGGGAGAGTACTTCTTTACGGTGAAGACCCAGAACACGGCAGCCCAGTCGGGCACGATGACCATCACGGTTCCTGCTAATCCTGTGGCCGAGGCCCGCTCTGGTGCTGTCACCGTCATGTCGGGTACGGCCCGCAAGACCGTCACTGTCAACCAGGCTGCTGCTGAGAAGGCTGCCTACAATGCCCCTGAGGGCTATACCCTTGTGTGGCAGGACGAGTTCAACGAAGGTACGGAACTGAATTCTGCCGATTGGACCCATGAGGTGCAGAAAGACCACTGGGTGAATAACGAGTTGCAGAACTATGTCAACCACCAAAGTCCAAAGGGACGTAATGTCACTGAGATTATGGGTGGTGCCCTTCATATCAACTGCTTCAAGGAGGATGGCAAGATTTATTCTGGCCGTGTCTATGCCCACGTGAATCAGGGTTGGCAGTACGGCTACTTCGAAGCCTCCATCAAACTGCCCAAAGGTAAGGGTACCTGGCCCGCCTTCTGGATGATGCCTGTAGGCAACGACTGGGGCACCAACCCCTGGCCGATGTGTGGCGAGATTGACATTATGGAGGAAGTGGGGTGTGTTCCCAACGAGGTGTCGTCCAGCATCCATACGCAGGACTACAACCACACGAAGGGTACTCAGAAGACCAACAAGATGACTATCTCCAAGGCAGAGGGTGAATTCCATACGTATGCCCTATTGTGGACAGCCGATGAGATCATCACCTACGTGGATGGCAAGGTGCAGTTGAGTGTGAATAAATCCGTTATCGGTTCTTCTCACAACCAGTGGCCCTTCCATTACGCCTTCTATCCCATTTTTAACCTCGCCTGGGGTGGTGATTGGGGTGGTATGAACGGTGTCGATGAAAACGCCCTTCCTGTCACGATGGAAGTCGATTACATCCGCGTATTCCAGAAGAAGTAATGAAGAAGTCTTTCCTATATCTCCTCGTTCTTTTACTCGCTGCCTGCACTGCAGGTGGCGGGCAGAAGGGCGAGTCGGGATTTGTCACCATCCAGGGGCACGACCTGATACAGCCCAATGGTGAGAAACTCTACATCCAGGGTACTAACCTTGGCAACTGGCTGAACCCCGAGGGCTATATGTTCGGTTTTGGACGTACCAACTCCGCGTGGATGATTGACCTGCTCTTCAAGGAGGCTGTAGGCCCTGATTTTACTGCAGCGTTCTGGCAGCAGTTCAAGGACAACTACGTGACGAAGGCCGATATCGATTTTATTGCTTCGCAGGGAGCCAACACCATCCGACTGCCTTTCAACTATAAACTCTTCACTGATGAGGACTATATGGGACAGACAGGCCAGAAAGACGGCTACGAGCGTATCGACTCTGTGGTAAGTTGGTGCAAGGCCAATGGTCTGTATCTGATTCTCGACATGCACGACTGTCCAGGAGGACAGACGGGTGACAATATCGACGACGGGCATGGATATCCCTGGCTCTTCGAGAGCGAGAAGAGTCAGCAGTTGTTCTGCGACATCTGGCGTGAGATTGCCAATCGCTACAAAGGTGAGACCACCATCCTTGGCTACGAACTGATGAACGAGCCTATCGCCCATTATTTCGC
>JAGCPK010000003.1 GCA_017965725.1 Prevotella sp. | reverse complement strand
CACCTCTTCCCATTCCGAACAGAGAAGTTAAGCCCGCCTGCGCCGATGGTACTGCAATGCAATGCGGGAGAGTAGGAGGCCGCCCCCTTTCAACTGAAGCCGTAAGGTGGAAGTGAAGCCCTGGAGAGAAATCTTCAGGGCATTTTTGTGTTTTTTACCTGTTTTCTTCGTTATTTGCGAAAAAGTTCATACCTTTGTCCTCGATATGCAATGGACTGACAGAATCAGACAGGTGAAGATTATCCTCGTAATTGCGGCTATCGTGATTGCAGTGGTATCATTGTTGGCGTCGCATTATCTGGTGAAAGATCTCTCCAACGAGGAACGCAACAAAATGGAAACTTGGGCAGAGGCTCTGAATGCGCTGAATAATGCGGATGAAAACACAGATATGTCGTTGGTTCTGAAAGTTATACAGAGTAATAACACCATACCTGTGATTGTGATGGATTCCGATGGTGTGGTTTCTGATTATCGTAATATAGAGATGACTGCCAAGACTGCATCGGATTCTATGGCGTACGTCTCCCGTTACGGAAGAAGGATGTATGACACAGGCAACTACATCAAGATATATTTAACTGCGACCGATTCTGTGGCGGAAGATTCGTTGGAGGTGCCAGACGAGTCGCGTCCTTACACATTGGTATGTTATGACGAGTCAACGCTCCTGAAACGATTGTCACAGTATCCTTACTGGCAGTTGGGTGTGGTAATGATCTTTGTGGTTGTGGCTATCTTTGCCCTGCTTGCCTCGAAACGGGCAGAACAGAACAAAGTATGGGTCGGTTTGTCGAAAGAGACTGCTCATCAGTTGGGTACGCCCATCTCCAGTCTGATGGCCTGGGTGGAGATCTTGAAGGAAAACTATCCCGATGATGAGTTGATCCCTGAGATGAACAAGGATGTGAAACGGTTGGAACTGATTGCCGAGCGTTTCTCGAAGATCGGTTCGCTGCCAGAACCGGTAGATGCATCAATGAACGAGGTCTTGGCGCATGTGGTAGATTATATGGATCGCAGGACTTCGAAGAAGGTGGAGATTGTGCGTCATCTGCCTGAACAGGAAGTTATTGTGAAGATGAACGCCCAATTGTTTGAGTGGGTGATTGAGAACTTATGCAAGAATGCTGTTGATGCGATGGAGGGAAAAGGACGCATTGACTTGACCTTGATGGATGAAGGGAACAGGATTTCCATAGAAGTAGCCGATAATGGCAAAGGTATTCGTAAAAAAGATGTCAAGAATGTGTTTACGCCAGGTTTCACGACCAAGAAGCGTGGCTGGGGACTTGGTCTTTCCCTCGCCAAGAGAATCGTGGAGGAGTACCACAAGGGAAAAATATTTGTCAAGGAGTCGGAGGTCGGTAAAGGAACGACATTCAGGATAGAACTGAAAGTTAATGGTTAAAAAATTGCACACAGAAAAAGGATGTGTGTAATAATGGGTGATGTAAGCCTTGGAATTTAAATGAAAAACATAAAAAAAGCAAATAACTGTTTCGTATCTGAGAAAAAGTTTGTAACTTTGCAGTTCAAATAGCGAGTAAATGTGTAGTTTAGAGCATCTTAAGATAGATTTGAAGCGTCTGACAGCAGAGGTGACAACCTTAGAATACGACTTGGACAATTCATTCTTTGAGGCTCTCGACGGCTCGGAAGTGAAGCAGGGGACATTGCACGTGTCGGTGTCTATACGCAAGGCAACCGGCTTTTTTGATCTCCAGTTTCATTCCGAGGGCACAGTGACTGTTACCTGCGACCGCTGTCTGGACGACATGGAGCAACCCATTGAGGCTGACAATCGTCTGGTCGTGAAGTTAGGGGCAGTCTATTCCGAGGAAGATGATGTCATTACGTTGCCTGAGGACGAAGGAATACTCGACACGTCGTGGCTCATCTATGAGTTTGTAGTGCTGGCTATACCCATCAAGCATGTGCATGCACCTGGCAAGTGCAACCCTGCGATGAGCCAAGTTCTGGAAGAACTCTCAGCTGACCGAAGCAGCGATGAGGTGTCCGACCAGCCTATCGACCCCCGATGGAGTGCTTTGCTTAATTTGAACAAAGAATAAATAGTAAATCGTAAATTTTTAAATAGTAAATTATTATGGCACATCCTAAAAGAAGACAATCAAGTACTCGTCAGGCCAAGCGTCGTACTCATGACAAGGCCGTAGCACCTACACTGGCAGTATGCCCTAACTGTGGCGCTTACTATGTATATCACACAGTATGCCCCACATGTGGTTACTATCGTGGTAAGGTTGCTATCAAGAAAGAGGAAGAAGTCGCTGAATAATGAGCAATAAGATCAGTGCGATAATCACGGGTGTTGGCGGCTATGTGCCCGACTACGTCCTCACCAATGAGGAACTGTCGCGGATGGTTGATACCAACGACGAGTGGATTATGACACGTGTGGGCATCAAGGAGCGCCGTATCCTGACAGAAGAGGGACTCGGCACTTCTTATATGGCCCGCAAGGCTGCCAAGCAACTGATGCAGAAGACTGGGGTTGATCCAGATACCATTGATGCACTCATTGTAACTACCTCGACCGCTGATTATAAGTTTCCATCAACAGCCAGTATCGTGCTGGGAAAACTCGGACTGAAGAATGCTTTTGCATTTGACTTCTGGGGAGCCTGTTGTGGATTCCTCTATTCGCTTGACGTGGCAGCGTCGATGATCCAGTGCGGACGCTACAAGAGAATCATCGTCATTGGTGCTGATAAGATGTCATCGGTGACAGATTACAAGGACCGTCAGACCTGCCCACTCTTCGGAGACGGTGCGGCTGCCGTTCTGTTAGAAGCCTCAGAAGAGGAGAACATCGGTGTGATGGATTCCTATCTCCGTGCTGACGGCAAGGGACTGCCGTTCCTGCATTTGAAAGCCGGAGGTTCTGTCTGTCCGCCATCGCACTTCACGGTTGACCACCGTCTGCACTATCTCTATCAGGAAGGTCGTACGGTGTTTCGTTATGCTGTGACGAACATGAGTGATGACTGTGCCTTGATAGCAGAGCGCAACGGACTGAATAAGGATAATATCCAGTGGATAGTCCCCCATCAGGCTAATATGCGTATCATTGAGGCCGTGGCAAAGCGTCTGGAAGTTCCGATGGAGCAGGTGATGGTGAATATTGAGCATTTTGGTAACACCAGTGCAGCCACCATTCCTCTCGCCTTATGGGAGAATGAAACAAAACTTCGGAAGGGTGATAATATGATATTTACCGCCTTCGGTGCTGGTTTCGTCCATGGGGCATCCTATTATAAATGGGCATATGATGGAAGTAAATATGCATAAGGCAGGATTCGTCAATATCGTTGGAAATCCCAACGTCGGTAAAAGTACGCTCATGAACCAACTGGTTGGTGAGCGTATTTCAATTGCCACCTTCAAGGCTCAGACCACCCGTCATCGCATCATGGGTATCGTCAATACACCAGAGATGCAGATTGTCTTTTCTGACACTCCGGGTGTGTTGAAACCGAACTATAAGTTGCAGGAGTCGATGCTGGCTTTCTCAGAATCAGCCCTGCAGGATGCCGACGTGCTGTTGTATGTGACGGATGTCGTGGAGAATCCAGAGAAGAACATGGACTTCCTGGCTAAAGTACAGAAGATGACGATCCCTGTCATTCTGCTCATCAACAAGATTGATGAACTAACGGGTGAGTCTGGTCAGACGAGTCAGACTAGATTAACTGATATCGTCGAGAAGTGGCATGGTTTGTTGCCGAATGCAGAGATCCTTCCCATTTCTGCCAAGAACAAGTTTGGCGTGGAGATGCTCTTGAAGCGTATTCAGGAATTGTTACCTGAGAGTCCCGCCTATTTCGATAAGGACCAATTGACAGACAAGCCCGCCCGTTTCTTCGTTTCGGAGATTATCCGTGAGAAGATACTGCTTTACTATGACAAGGAGATACCGTATAGTGTAGAGGTAGCGGTGGAACGTTTCAAGGAAGACGAGAAGCATATCCATATCAATGCTATTATCTATGTGGAGCGTGATAGTCAAAAAGGTATCATCATTGGGCATCAGGGTGTGGCACTGAAGAAGGTCAGTACAGAGGCCCGTAAAGCACTGGAGAAGTTCTTTGGTAAGCCTATCTACCTTGAGGTCTTTGTGAAAGTCGATAAAGACTGGCGCTCGTCAGAGAGAGAATTGAATCATTTTGGGTATAATCCCGAATAATAAAAAAAGCGTATGGCAAATTTAGTAGCAATTGTAGGTCGCCCGAATGTGGGCAAATCTACCCTGTTCAACCGATTGACGAAGAGCCGTCAGGCCATCGTCAGCGATGAAGCAGGTACCACACGTGACCGTCAATATGGTAAATGTGAATGGAACGGACGGGAGTTCTCTGTCGTTGATACTGGCGGCTGGGTGGTCAACTCAGACGATATCTTTGAGGAGGAGATTCGTAAGCAGGTCATCATCGCCACAGAAGAGGCAGACCTGGTGCTCTTCCTTTGTGATATCAAGAACGGTGTGACAGACTGGGACATGGATGTGGCCCAGATCCTGCGCCGCGCCAAATTGCCTGTGATTCTGGTGGCCAACAAGGCCGATGACAACAAGAACCTCTACGACCAGTATGAGTTCTACAATCTGGGTCTTGGCGATCCCTATTGTATCAGTGCTGCTACGGGTAGTGGTACAGGCGACTTGCTTGATAAGGTGATGGAGGTGTTGCCTGAGAAGAGTGGTGATAATCTGGAGGAAGGTATCCCCCGTTTCGCTGTCGTCGGTCGTCCGAATGCAGGTAAGTCGAGCCTTATCAACGCTTTTATCGGTGAGGAACGTAACATTGTGACGGAGATAGCCGGTACGACACGTGACTCAATCTACACCCGTTATGATAAGTTTGGCTTCGACTTTTATCTGGTGGATACGGCTGGTATCCGCCGCAAAAATAAGGTGACGGAAGACCTGGAGTTCTACAGCGTGATGCGTTCCATCCGTGCTATCGAGAACTCTGATGTCTGTATTCTGATGATTGATGCCACCCGTGGCATCGAGGCTCAGGATATGAACATCTTCCAGTTGATTCAGAAAAACAACAAGAGCCTGGTGGTTGTTGTCAATAAATGGGATCTGGTGGAGGACAAGTCACAGATTGTGATTGACACCTTCGAGAATGCCATTCGTAATCGTATGGCACCGTTTGTCGATTTCCCCATCATCTTTGCCTCTGCCTTGACCAAACAGCGCATCTTTAAGGTCCTGGAGACGGCCAAGCAGGTCTATCTGAACCGTAAGGCGCGTATTGGTACGACGAAACTGAATGAGGTGATGCTACCGTTGATTGAGGCTTTCCCGCCTCCATCTATCAAGGGTAAGTATATCAAGATCAAATATGTGTCGCAGGTGCCGGATACACAGATTCCGACCTTTGTGTTCTATGCTAACCTGCCGCAGTATGTCAAGGAACCATATAAACGTTTTCTGGAGAATAAGATCCGTGAGAATTGGACACTGACGGGTTCGCCTATCAACGTGTTTATCCGACAGAAATGAGAAAGAGACTGGTAGGGATAGTAGGAATGATGGGATTGTTTGCGATATCCTGTGGGAATACGACACCCGAGGAGATGGCTTCTCTGGCAGCCAAGGGCTACTATGAGCATCTGCTGGAGGGTGAGTATGAGCATTTCCTTCAAGGAAAGGCTGGTGCAGACAGTTTGCCAGAGGCCTACCGTGAGCAGTTGCTGGCAGGCTATAAGCAGTTCATGGCACAGCAGGAAAGGATGCATCATGGCATCCTCGATGTACGTGTTGCCGGTGCCAAGACAGATTCACTGCTCCACTATACCAATGTGTTTCTGGTGCTCTGCTTCGGAGACTCGACAAATGAACAGGTTGCCGTTCCGATGGTGGAACATAACGGCAGTTGGAGAATGAGGTAAACAATAATAATACAAAACAGATGAAACAAATTCTTTTATTATTTATAGCAGTCTTTTTCTGTGCAGAATCAAACGCACAGAACGAGGATACCTTAACGGTAGCACAACAGGATAATAAATCCGTAAATACCTATCAGGGAATACTGAAACCCCATTATTGGAAAGAGCATAATATCTTTCAGCACTTGGATGCTTCGTTGACATTAGGAACGACAGGCATCGGTATTGACGTGTCGTCTCCGATAGGTGATTATGTCAATTTACGTGCCGGTTTCGATTTCAT
>JAGCPK010000036.1 GCA_017965725.1 Prevotella sp. | reverse complement strand
CCGACCTTTGAATACCAACTGTCATACTTCAGGGTATCAAGCCTGATCTCCGTCCATTTAGTCCCTTCGGGGTAATACTCTTGGGCTGACATCGTCAATGCTGCCAGCACGCATGCGATAAATAATAATGTCCGTTTCATATCTTTTTGCTTTTTGTTATTTCGTTAATATTTGTTCCAGTGTAATATCTGGGTTACTCTTTCCGAACACGAAGTGCTGCCGTCTGTGGGTCTGACTTCTGCTGCTGTTGACTGCAAGCCATCAGCAGAACGCCAAGGATAAATATATATAATGTTCGCGTAAACATATTTTCTTGATTCGTTTTCGGTGCAAAGATACGACATTTTTCCGAATGTTGTATCAGTTGCCTATGGAAAATAAATAAACCAGACGGTTTTGGAAACTGTTGCAAATCAGTTGGTTACATTTAACGAGATGTGAGACCCTATGGAAAAATAATCGTTGGGGGTATGGAAAGAAGGGGTTCATCAACTGTTCCATTGTCTCAACAGGCAGTTTTTTTGTGCCCTGCCTAGGGAAAAATATTCTCTCTGGTTAGGCCGCCGTTTCGGAAAAAAATAGTATCTTTGCAGGCGAAATATGAATCATTAAAAACAATATGAAGAGGTATGCAAAAGGCAGCATCTTGTTAATGGTGCTATTATTATCAGCAACAATGTCGTTCGCGGGGGCACGGTTGCATAAACTTGACATTCGCGTGGTGTTGAGCAAGAATGGTGACGCACGTATCACTGAGACAAGACAGATGACCATCGACGACGGTGGTACGGAGTGTTACATCGGCTTGGGCAACATGAGCCCGAGTATAGTCAAAGACCTGACGGTGAGCGACGAGACGGGACGCCAGTACGAGAACATCGGAACATGGAATGTGAAGCGTAACCGTTCGGAGAAGGCAGGCCGTTGTGGTATCGTGGAGAAAAAAAGGGGTTACGAACTCTGTTGGGGGCTTGGCGACAGCGGTGAGCGTACCTACATCACCAGTTATACCATCACTAGTCTGGTGCGCGGATATCCCGATGCTGACGCCATTCGCCACGTGTTCCTCGATAAGACTGTGGAGCCGAAGCCGGAATATGCTAAGGTTACCATAGAGAGTGCTGATGCGACGCAGTCGTTCACTTCTGAGGACTGTGGTGTCTGGGGCTTCCGATTCAAGGGTGACATGCGGTTTGAGGACGGTAAGATCATCGCTGAGACTACTGAGGCGATGAACTCGGAGGCTGCCCTTTATGTCATGGTTAAATTCCCAAAGGGTATGATGAATACAATCGTACAGGATGAGAAAGAGACTTTTGAACAGAAGAAGCAGTTGGCCTTTGAGGGTAGCGATTATGGTGACGCCATCGAAGAACCTGGCGTGTGGGATACGATATTGGATATTCTCAAGGCCATAGGCATCTTGCTGGCTTTGGGTGCTGGTGTGTTGGGATTATGGCTTCTCTTCAAAAAGTGGTTCGCAGCCTATAAACGGAAGAAACACGAGAAGTGGACTCAGACAGTGGATTACTTCAAGTCTGTCCCCCTGGAGGGCAACCTGCAGGAGGCAAACGATATGCTGAACGCTTTCAGTTACGGTAAAGACCCGGATTACAAAGGTGTCGTCTCTGCCACTATCCTGCAACTGATCATCGAGGGCGCATTCTCTGTTGAACCCGTGATGACAGAGACTGGTGAGATGCAGAAACGGTTTACGGTCAAGGAACTGTCGCTCGAGAGGGACTTGTCACCCTTAGCCTATAAGATGCATGAGATCTTTAAGAATGCAGCGGGTGATAACCAGGTGCTCGACCCCAAAGAGTTGGAGACGTTTATGGGCGATAAGAACAACAAAAAACTGGTGCGTTCGTTCATTGACCTGTTATGTACCAAACGTGATGTCTCTTACTATAAAAACAAAAAGGAAGAGATGAGCGAGGTGTATGGTTTCAAGCGGTTCCTTGACGACTTCACACTGGTGAACGAGCGTAACCTGTCGGAAACCAAACTGTGGTGCGACTACATCGTCTGGGCAACACTCTTCGGGAATGCTGAGCAGGTGGTGAAGGACATGAAGGCTGTCAACCCGGAGTTCTTCAAGATGGATCAGGTTGCAAGCCAGTTGTCCGACGGCGTGGCACTGCCCGACGTGGATAGTTCGTTCCTGCTTATCACAAAAGGCCTGCTTTACGAGAGAGCAATGCAAAGGGAAAAGAACAAATCATACTCCAAGAAGAGCCGTGGTTCATCCTCACGCTCATCCGGCAAAGGCGGCAGTTCTTCATGGGGCGGCGGAGGCGGTGGCTTCTCCGGTGGCGGAGGTGGTGGCGGCATCCGTTAGAATGAAAGATATAGTCTGAGGGACAGGATGGCTGTGTTCCAATTAGATCATGACCTGTGGTTTCCTGATCCTTATCAGGGAGAGGAAGACGGACTGGTGGCTGTGGGTGGCGACCTGTCCGTTGACCGTCTGTTACTGGCATATTCGAACGGCTATTTCCCGTGGTTCTCGTTCCGACATCAGAAGGAACCTCTGTGGTACTGTCCCTTGCAGCGCTTTGTCATCTTCCCCAGTGAGATCCATGTCAGTCACTCCATGCAGCAACTCATCAACCAGCACCGCTACAAGCCTACCATCAATCAGGATTTCGAGGGGGTGATACGTGGTTGCGCCACTGTCCAGAACCGCCATGAGGAGGAAGGGGCCTGGCTGGGGCCAGACATCATCGAAGCCTACACTGAACTGCACCGTCAGGGGTTTGCTGCCAGTGTGGAAGTGTGGGAAGATGACCGACTGGTGGGCGGACTCTATGGCGTGAACCTCGGCACGTCGTTCTTCGGTGAGAGCATGTTCTCGCTGGTACCCAATGCCTCCAAACTGGCACTCATCCATCTGGCCCACATGTTTGAAAAACTCGGAGGGCGGCTCATCGACTGTCAGTTCGAGACACCGCACCTCCGATCTATGGGTGGCAGGTATATTCCCTACCAAGAATATATCAATATCATCAAGAGACCTTAGTAGGCGTGGTCGGTCTTGATCTCCTCTTTGTCAAGTTTCTTGGCATCGATGGCGCGCCAGGCGTAGATGATGTACGCCAGCACGAAGGGTACGAGCAGTGATACCCAGAACATCGTGGTGAGCGTGAACTCACTCGAACAGGAGTTCTGTATCGTCAGCGACGACTGGAGGTCTGCCGTTGAGGGATAGTAGGCGGTGCCGTTCCATCCTGCACAGAGCAGAAGACAGAGTACGACGAGTACCGTTCCGATGCCAGCGGGCCAGATGCCACCATTGTAATCCTTCAGGAAGATGGTCTTGCCAATGCCGAGAAGCACGAGGACGACACCGATGAGAAGCACAATCAGCAGATACCACATCGAGAGGAAATTGTTCAGATATTTGTAGGGCTCCATCACGATGGTGCCATCGGCGGTGTAGGCAAAACCGTCCTTCAGCAACAGGTGGACGAGGTAAGCCACGAAGAGCACAAGGAAGGGTACGGCAGCACCAATCATGCGGACACTGCCACGCGAACGGATATCCTCGTCGTTGACATTATTCATCACGTAGAGGATGCCGAGGATGCGGGCGAGGAAGACGATGGCGAATCCCAGAACGAGTACCCAGGGATTCAGCAGGGCGTCGAGACCATGCGAGGCGTTGGCCCATGAACTGATGACGGGGGTGATGGCTCCTGTATCCACCAGATTCTCCTTCGCCACGAGGAAATTGCTCCCTTCGAAGAAGGTGGCGACGGCTCCGCCTAAGAGCAGCGGGCCAAGGATGCCGTTGAGCGTAAGGAAGAACTGGAACGTCTTCGGACCGAGGATGTTGCCGAGTTTGTTCTGGAACTCGTAACTGACGGCTTGGAGCACAAAGGTGAAGAGGATGATCATCCAGAGCCAGTAGGCTCCTCCGAAACTCGTGGAGTAGAAGAGGGGGAAGGAGGCGAAGAACGCGCCTCCGAAGGTGACGAGGGTGGTGAAGGTGAACTCCCACTTGCGACCTGTGGAGTTATAGACGAGGCGACGACCTTCTTCCGTCCAACCTAAGGAGCGGGCCATGGAGTTGGCGCCCTGTACGAAGAGCAAGAAGACGAGCAGCGCACCCAACAGGGATACGATGAACCACCAGTAGTTCTGTAAGAATTCGTATGTCATGACTTGTGATTTTTAATTTGTTTGAGGAGGATGCTGATTTCGACGGCAAGCATCGTGGAGAAAAGGATCAGGAAGAGGATGAACGTGATGGCGACGCTCGACGACTGGAGGTCGCTGACAGCAGCCCAGGTGGGCAGCATGTCCTGAATGGTCCAAGGCTGGCGTCCGAACTCTGCGACTAACCAGCCACTCTCTGAGGCGATATAGCCCAACGGGATGAGGATGATGGCGAGCCAGTAGTGCCAGGCGGGCAAGCCCACAACACCCTTCGCATCGGCAGCGGTCTCGGGCAACAGACCGATGGCGGCAAACAGCCGACGGACAGTCACCGACAAGAAAGGCACATCATAGAGCATCAGCAGCAGCAAGAGGAAATAGAGGATGAAGACACATCCTAACCCCACCATGATGCGGAAGGCCCAGAAATTGACGGGGACGAAGGGCACCACTTCCGACTTGTCGCGGATATAGCCGTAGCCGAAGTAGGGCATATTCTCTTTGAGGATGGAGAGATGGGAACTGCCGTCAGCCCCTTCGGCCTTTGCCTTGCGGTAGGCGGCGAGGGCGGCGATGGCCTTCTTGCCACGCTCCATCTTCTCGTCGATGGATGGCTCCACCTTGCCGTCGGGCGTGGTGTAGCCATTGAGGATATCGTTGATGCCAGGCACGTAGCCGTGGATATCATTCGTAGCCATGAACGACAGGGCATAGGGCATCTCCAGTTTCAGCGGGGCGGACTCCTCATTCTGGTAGTCGGGTTGGCAGAAGGGGTTCACCCAGGCGACGGCGGTCAGTCCCACATCGGTGCCGCCATTGTAGAGTGCCTCCATGGCAGCCAGTTTCATCGGCTGCACCTCGGCCACGTCCTGTGCTGACTTATGACCGGTAGCGCCTGCCAACAAAGCGGCGATGAGACCCACCCAAGCACCAATCTTCAGACTCTCCGTAGCGAGTTTCACCTCGCGTTTCTTCATCAGATACCAGCAACAGACACCGACGCAGAAAATGGCACCGATGATCCAGGCAGAGGTGACGGTATGGCAGAACTTACTGACGGCGAAGGGGGAGAGGGCCACCTCGGCAAACGACACCATCTCGTTGCGCATGGTGTCGGGGTTGAACTCACAGCCCACGGGATACTGCATCCACGCATTCGCCACGAGAATCCACCAGGCGGAGATGGTTGCGCCTAAGCCCGTTAGCCATGTGGAGGCGAGATGGAAGCCTGGCGATACCTTCTTCCAGCCGAAGAACATCACGGCGACGAAGGTCGATTCCATGAAGAAGGCCACGATACCCTCAACAGCCAACGGGGCACCGAAGATATCGCCCACAAACCAGGAGTAGTTGCTCCAGTTGGTACCAAACTCGAATTCGAGGATGATACCTGTCGCCACACCCATGGCGAAGTTCACACCGAAGAGTTTCTGCCAGAACTTCGCTGCGTTCATCCAGAACTCGTCTTTAGTACGGTAGTACTTGGTCTCTACAATACCCATGATAACTGCCAGTCCCAGTGTCAGGGGCACGAAGAGCCAGTGATAGATTGCCGTGAGAGCAAACTGCGCCCTCGACCAGTCGATGGTACCGGCATCAATGTCTAAGAATAGGTGATTGAACATAAAAGTAATATTTACGATTTATACATATACGATTTATTCGGCGGCGCGTTCGGTGAGTTCTGTCGCTACGTAGCCGGCCTTGTCGTCACCCGCATGCTGCTTGAGGAAGTCAGGGAAGAAGAATATCTTCAGCACTACGAAGATGATGAAGAGTTTGATGAGGATGATTGCCCACAGCGTCTTACCGAGACGCATGTGTCGGAAACCGTCGATGTAGAGGTCATAGACCCGATAAAGGAAACCGCTCTTGTTCATAGGCGTAGTTATTAATGTTGCAAATATACGCTTTTTCCCTTAAAGTTCCAAACGATTTATTAAATTTGTTCTATTTTTCGGTAAATAAATTAAAATAAAGTAGGGTAAAATCCATAAAACGCTAAAATCCTTTGTCGTTTCAAACAAATTACCTACCTTTGCACCCAAGATGAAGAAATATTTGATAGTATTGCTGGTGATTGTCATTCTGGCCCTGTTGGGTGGAGTGGCCTATCTCTTCATGAACCTGCAGGAGCAGAAGCAGGTGAACCGCGACATGCAGGAACTGGCTGAACTCGACAAGCAGGAGATGGAGAACGAATACGAGCGTTTCGCCCTGCAATATAGTGAGATGAAGACGCAGATCAACAACGACTCCATCGTGGAGCAGTTGACGCAGGAACAGATGAAGACGCAGCGCCTCTTGGAGGAACTGAAGAAGGTGAAGGCTGATGATGCCCGTGAGATCACCCGTCTGAAGAAGGAACTCGCTACGGTAAGGGCCGTACTGCGTGACTATGTGATGCAGATTGACTCGCTGAACCGCCTGAACGAGAGTCTGAAGCAGGAGAATAGTCGCGTGAGCGCCGAACTGGAACAGCGTAATGCACAAGTGGCAGGACTGAGCAGTGAGAAGGCTTCTCTCTCCGAGAAGGTGGCCATTGCCGCCCAACTCGACGCCACGAATATCCAGATGACCTTGCTCGACAAGAAGGGTAAGGCCATGAAGAAACCCAAGTTGAAGGACACGAAGAAGATACAGGTGAACTTCACTATCACGAAGAACGTGACTGCCTCAAATGGTAATCGTACCGTCTATGTACGCATCCAGAATCCTGGCGGTAATACGTTGAGCGGTGGCGGTACGTTCCCCTATGAAAACAAAAACCTGCAATATTCGATGAAGAAGACCATCGAATATACAGGTGAAGAGGTGAGCCTTGTCACCTATTGGGATGTCACCCAGATGCTAGAGGGCGGACAGTACCGTGTCAGTATCTTCGTCGATGGCAACATGATCGGATCAAGAACGTTCAACTTTGAGTAAAGGTGAAAAGGTGAAAAATTGAAAAAAGTAAAAGATATGGATTGGAAAAAAATAGTGAAGGTCAAAAGGGGGGTGAAATGGATATTGTTCTTTCACCTTTTTACCTTTTCACCTTTCCAACTTTCCGCACAGCGGCTATTGACCCTCGACAGTTGTCGGGCAATGGCACTTCGCAATAATAAGCAGATGCGTATCTCGCAAGTGAAGCAGGATGTGGCAGCGAACGCCCGCAAGTCGGCGCGTACCAAATACCTGCCTCATGTGAGTGCCATCGGTACCTACGAGCATACCAGTCGTGAGATATCCCTGTTGAATGATGCCCAGAAAAGTACTTTCCCCAACCTGGGTACCGCTCTGGCCACAGGCATGCAGCCTCAGGTGCAGGGACTCACGCAGATTCTGACCCAACTGGGTGGAACCTTCGTGCAGATGGGTATGCCTGCAGCCCAAGTGCAACAGACCATGGGTGGTCTGCAGACACAGTTGCAGGATGGCATGACGAGTCTGGCTGGACAGTTGAATGCCCTCGGTTCTGACATTGTGGAGGCCTTCCATACAGACACCCGCAACATGTGGGCGGGGTCCATCCTGCTGACACAGCCCGTGTTCATGGGTGGTGCCATCATCGCAATGAACAAGATGGCTGACATCTCAGAAGACCTGGCGGAGAACTCTGCTGAGGCCAAGCGTCAGGCCACGCTCTACAAGATAGACCAAGCCTATTGGCAGGTGGTGTCGCTGACACATAAGAAGAAACTTGCCGACGGCTACCTCGACCTGGTGAAGAAACTTGACTCGGATGTCAATAAGATGATCGAAGAAGGTGTGGCTACCCGTAGCGACGGCCTGAGTGTGAGCGTGAAGGTGAATGAGGCTGAGATGGCAGTCTTGAAGGTGGATGACGGTCTGGTGCTCTCGAAGATGCTGCTTTGCGAACTCTGCGGCCTGCCTGTCAACGAGAAGATTACCCTCGCTGATGAGAATGTAGAGAATATCGCTGTTGTCGATGTCGCACCAAAACTTGATGTCAATACCGCTATGACCTACCGTCCGGAGTTGCGTATGTTGCAAAACACCATCGACCTGAGCCGTCAGGCCACGAACATCCTCAAAGCCGGTAACTTGCCTCAGGTGATGCTGACGGGCGGCTATCTCATCAGTAATCCCAGTTTGTATAACGGCTTTGAGAAGAAGTTCCGTGGTATCTGGAATGTCGGTGTGATGGTGCGTGTGCCCATCTGGAACTGGGGCGACGTGATGTATAAGGTCCGTGCCTCGAAGGGAGCCACCTCTATTGCCAACCTCGAACTGGAGGAGGCCCGCGAGATGATTGAGTTGCAGGTGAACCAGAACACGTTCCGTTTGGATGAGGCCAATCGGAAACTGGCGATGGCACAGTCGAACATCGCCCGTGCCGAGGAGAACTTGCGTACGGCTAATCTGGGCTTCAAGGAGGGTGTCATCACCCCCACCGCTGTGATGGAGGCGCAGACAGCGTGGCTTCAGGCCCAGTCGCAGAAGATTGATGCAGAGATTGACGTGAAACTCTCGCAGGTCGATCTCCAGAAATCCCTTGGTGTCCTTCAGTAAATTGTAAATCCGTAAATAATAATAGCATTATGAGTGCAAAAAGTCAACATAACAACATTCTGCTCGCCGTCATCGGTTTTGTAGTAGTGATCATCATCGTGGCTCTCATCGGATTCCTGGCCCTCGACCGTGAGCCTAACGTGATTCAGGGTCAGGTGGAAGTCACTGAGTACCGCGTGTCCAGTAAAGTGCCAGGTCGTATCCTCGAACTCCGTGTGAAGGAGGGTGACTTTGTGAAGGTGGGAGATACGCTGGCCATCCTTGATGCACCTGATGTGCGGGCTAAGATGGAACAGGCTCGCAGTGCTGAGAACGCTGCTGCCGCCCTTGAACTAAAGGCACAGAATGGTGCCCGCAAAGAACAGATTCAGGGTGCTTTCTCCGTGCTTCAGCAGGCCAAGGCGGGCTTCGAGATTGCAGAGAAGTCATATGTCCGTATCCAACGTCTCTTCGACGAGGGTGTCGTTTCTGAGCAGAAACGTGACGAGGTGTATGCCAACTACAAGGCATTGGAGGCTCAGGTAAAGGCAGCCCAGAGTCAGTATGATATGGCTGTCAATGGTGCCCGTCTGGAGGATAAGTTGGCTGCTGCCGCTCAGGTGGGGCGTGCGCGTGGCGCCGTGCAGGAGGTGAACAGTTATATCCACGAAACGGTGCAGATAGCCCAGATGGAGGGTGAGGTGGCAGACATCTACCCGAAGGTGGGTGAACTTGTTGGTACTGGCTCTCCCATCATGTCGATTGCCGTGATGAACGATATGTGGGGTACCTTTAACGTACGTGAGGACCAGTTGAACGACATGCAGGTGGGCGCAGAGTTTACGGCTTATGTTCCCGCTTTCAAGAAAGACGTGAAGATGAAGGTCTATTATCTGAAGGATCAGGGTTCGTACGCGGTCTGGAAGGCTACGAAGGCCAATGGCCAGTACGACCTAAAGACCTTTGAGGTGAAAGCCCGTCCTGTGGAGAAACTCGACGGTCTCCGACCGGGAATGTCGCTGATTATTAAGTGATAATCGATGAGTGATAAGTGATGAATGAACGGTGAGGTACTTTAGGAATATTTTGACGATTGCTATACGCGAGATGAAGATTCTCTGGAAGAATCCCATCTACCTGTGCTGTATGCTCGTATTCCCTCTGTTGACGATGCTGTTCTTCACCACGTTGCTTGATGAAGGCGTGCCTCAGGAGATGCCCGTCGGTGTGGTCGATCTCGACAATACCTCTACGTCTCGGGCACTGGTTCGTCGTCTTGACGGTTTCCAGAGTTCCCGTGTGGTGGCTCATTATGCTTCCGTCGCTGAGGCCCGTCATGCCATGCAGGAGAATGAGATATACGGATTCCTGTATTTCCCCAAGGGAACTACCGATAATCTTCTCTCTGCCCGTCGTCCGAAAATCTCTTTTTATTATAGTAACATCTCTCTTGCGGCAGGATCCATGGTGATGAAGGATCTGAAGACTATCTCCACGCTCGGCTCAGCGGCGGTGGGTCAGGCCACAATGCGTGCCAAGGGCTTCACACCCCAGCAGATACAGACCTTTTTGCAACCCATCCGCATCGACCTCCATCAGATTGCCAATCCTTGGAGCAACTACAATATGTATCTCTCTACCGTCTTCGTGCCTGGTGTGATGATGCTTTTCATGTTCCTAATCTCGGCCTATTCCTTGGGTATGGAACTGAAGTTCGACCGTGGCAAGGAGTTGATAGCGAAAGCTGACGGCAATATTGTTGTTGCGATACTTGGTAAATACCTGCCTCAGGCACTCGTGTTCCTCATGCTGATTTTCTTCTATGAGTTCTATATCTATAATGTACTCCACTTTGCTCATGAAGGGAGCGTGTGGAGAATCATTCTGATGGCAGTGCTTCAGGTATTTGCCTCCATCGGTTTCGGTATCTTCATCTTCGGTCTGATGCCGTCGCTGCGTATGTCCATGAGTATCTGTTCCCTGTGGGGTGTGCTCAGTTTCTCGTTGGCAGGCTCTGCCTTCCCCGTGATGGGCATGGACCCCCCGATACAGGCGCTGACGTGGCTCTTCCCTCTGCGTCACTATTATATGCTCTATCAGATTACGGTGTTTAATGGTTATCCGCTCATTGACTCGTGGTTCCATCTCGTGGCACTCATAGCCTTTACGCTGCTGCCGTGGTTTGTCGTTAATAAGATTAAAAATGCAATGCTCACGTATGTCTATATACCGTAAATTCATAAAATGGCTTGATGATGCTGCTTACGTGTGGCGTTTTGAACTGCAGCAAGTGCTCCGCGACGAGGGTGTGCTGCTGTTCTGCATCGTGGTGCCCCTCGTCTATCCCTTGCTCTACTCGTGGATATATAATAATGAGGGCATCCATGAGGTGCCTGTGGCAGTGGTCGATCTGTCCCATTCCCAGCAGTCGCGCCAGTTCATACGGATGTGTGACGCTTCGGCCGATGTGCATGTCGCTTATTATGCCGAGGACCTCGACGACGCGCAGAGTCTTGTGAGCCGTCAGGTGGTGAAAGGCATTTACTATATCCCCGAGGATTTTGCCACCCATCTCAACCGCATGGAACAGGGCACCGTCAGTGTCTATTGCGACATGGCGCTGATGCTCACCTATAAGGCCATCTACCAGACGGCGATGGCTGTCAGTCAGCAGATGGGCGCACAGATCCAGACCAGACTCTCAGGCAACTATACGGCCCGCGAAGACCTCATATCCACCAGTCCCCTTGATGTCGAGGAGGTGGCTATGTTCAATCCCCAGGGCGGCTACGGCACTGCCGTGCTGCCAGCCGTGCTCATCCTGATTATCCAACAGACCCTTGCCCTGGGCATCGGTCTTGCTGCAGGTACGGCCCGTGAGCGCAACCGCTATGGCGACCTGATACCGATCCATCCCAGTTACGGTGGGATAGGGCGTGTCGTCAGCGGCAAGGCAGTCTGTTATCTGATGGTCTATGCCGTTATGGGCACTTATCTTGTCATGGTGGTTCCAAGATTCTTCAGTTTTATCCACATGGCGCCCTGGCAGAACCTGTTGGCGCTGATGATTCCCTACCTCTTGGCTTGTGTGTTCTTCGGCATGACGGTGTCGTGTCTGGTGCGTTATCGCGAGAACGTCATCCTGTTGATGGTGTTTGTCTCCTTGCCGCTGCTGTTCCTGTCAGGTGTCTCCTGGCCTCAGACGTCCATCCCGGGCTATCTGCAGGGTGTGTCGTGGCTCTTCCCCAGCACCTTCGGCATCAGGGCCTACCTCCGTCT
>JAGCPK010000035.1 GCA_017965725.1 Prevotella sp. | reverse complement strand
TGGGGACAAAGGTACGATTAAGTGAGTAAAAAACCAAATATATTTGAGTTTTTTCGAACGTGAGTACCTTCGGCGAAGCCAAATTGACGAAATTTAAAGCAATCTGCCAAATCTATTGAAGGATTTGACAGATTACTCTAACTTCTAAATGTTTATTATCAAATCTTGTCGAGAGCCTGTGCCAGATCGTCGATGATGTCGTCGATATGCTCGGTACCGATAGAGAGGCGTACGGTGGCAGGTGTGATGTGCTGCTCTGCCAGTTCCTGCTCTGAGAGTTGCGAGTGGGTGGTGGTATAAGGATGGATCACCAGACTCTTCACATCAGCCACATTAGCCAGCAGTGAGAAGATCTGCAGGGCATCGATGAATTTCCATGCCTCTTCCTGACCGCCCTTCACCTCGAAGGTAAAGATGCTGGCACCACCGTTGGGATAGTACTTCTTGTAGAGAGCATGGTCGTGATGGCTCTCGAGCGCAGGATGATGAACTGCGGCCACCTTCGGATGCTTGGCGAGGAAATTAACCACTTTCAGGGCATTCTCCACATGACGTTCCACACGCAGGCTCAGTGTCTCGACACCCTGCAAGAGGATGAAGGCATTGAAGGGCGAGATGGCAGCACCGGTATCGCGCAAGATGACGGCACGGATGCGGGTGACATAAGCCGCTGCACCTACGGCATCAGCGAAGACAATGCCATGATACGAGGGGTCGGGCTTAGACAGTGTGGGGAACTTGTCGTTCTGTTTCCAGTCGAACTTGCCACCATCGACGATGACACCACCCAGAGAAGTACCGTGACCACCGAGGAACTTCGTAGCAGAGTGAACCACGATGTCAGCCCCGTGCTCCAGCGGACGAATCAGATAGGGCGTACCGAAAGTGTTATCGACGATAAATGGAATACCATGCTTATGAGCCACAGCGGCCACACCTTCGAGGTCGAGCACGTCGGAGTTGGGGTTGCCGAAAGTCTCAGCATATACTACTTTTGTGTTGGGCTTGATGGCGGCATCGAGAGCCTTGAGGTCATTCACATTAAGAATCGTATTAGTGATGCCCTGTGTAGCCAGCGTGTGGGTAATCAGGTTGTAGGAACCGCCATAGAGGTTGTCGGCAGCCACAATATGATCGCCAGCCTGTACGATATTCTGCAGGGCGTAGGTGATGGCAGCAGCACCAGAGGCCACGGCCAGACCAGCCACACCACCCTCAAGGGCAGCAACGCGATCCTCGAACACGCCTTGTGTAGAGTTGGTCAGACGACCATAGATGTTACCTGCATCGCGAAGACCAAAGCGGTCAGCCGCATGCTGTGAATTACGGAACACGTAGGATGTAGTCTGATAAATAGGTACCGCACGTGCGTCAGTAGCGGGGTCAGCCTGTTCTTGGCCTACATGGAGTTGCAATGTCTCAAAACGATAGTTGTTCTTTGTACTCATAATCTTATCCTTTCTTATTTTATTTATTAATGATTTAATTACTTTTCACGGTGCAAAGGTACGAACTTTAGAATTATCCTCCAAATTTTTACTAAAATTCAGAAGATATTCACGTAAATCGATTAATTAACAAAATAAAAATCTAATTCTACCTATCAAATCGCCTCCCGACAGAATATTATTCCAAATAAGAGCCAAAAAACTGGGTTTTTAACAAAAAAAACAGTTCCCCGACATCACGTCGAGGAACTAACAACCTTGTTAAACCAATAACTAAAAACCTAAAACCTATGTATGAAATGTTATGCGATATCAATCTGACGTGATACTTTCACCTTCTCCTCAACAATCTTTGGGAGTTCAACGGTCAGCACACCGTGCTCGACCTTGGCGGAGATCGCATCCTTCTTCACGTCGTCAGGCAGGATCAGTGTCTGCTCGAACTTTGAGTAAGAGAACTCACGACGCAGGTAGCGGGTGTCCTTATCCTCATCCTTCTTCTCATTTTTGCTCTCCATCTTGATGATCAGGTTGCCCTCATCATTGATGTGAACATTAAAATCCTCCTTTTTCATGCCCGGTGCAGCAAGTTCTACGGTGTAGGCCTTGTCGCTTTCTTTCACATTGATAGCGGGAGCCGTGCAATTAGCCTTCGGCATAAAGTCCGTATCAAACAAATCATTGAACACACTGGGAATCCAACTGTTACTTCTCATGACTGGCATCATAATTTTTACCTCCTAATTATACTTTTAAATTGTTAATACTATTACTTTGTGAACTCGGCTCCTGAGAGCGTTGCTCACTAAGTATTAGGCAATAAAAATGCCAAGGAGAATTTACATGTCATTCTGACAGAATCGCACGACAAATTGTCAGAGCAGCATCAACGGAAGAGATGCCGGAAACAACCATCGAACGCTTGCCATTACCTTCGCGAAGGGTACAGTTATGCACATGATTGGTGAGGTAATGGAGAACACAACCGAAGGCCTCGCTCTGATAATAAGGGCTATCAGAATTGCTGACGAAATAGAGGTACATCCTCTGTTGCTTGAGCATGATCTTTTCAACACCAAGACGCTTGCCAAGGACACGAAGGGGAACAACGCGGATCAGTTCCTCGGCTACCTCAGGAATCTCGCCGAAACGATCGCGCAGACGAGAACGGTAGGCTTCAAGGGCCGCATCAAGGTCATGACGGTTGGCCAGGTTGTCGAGTTCACGGTAAAGCAGCATCCGTTCCGAGTCATTCGGCACATACTGTTCAGGGAAGTACATTTCGATGTCGGACTCGAGAGAACAGTCATCGACATATAGTTGAGAGTTGAGCGTGTAGAGTTTAGAGTTTTCTGCCGCTGCTGATGCTGCAACAGCAGATTTCCCTTGCGGAACGGTAGCAACCTCAACACTATCAGTTTTAGACTCAACACGCTCATTTCGCAGTTCCGCCATAGCCTGATTGAGAATCTTCTGATACGTCTCATAACCCAAATCGGAGATGAAACCCGACTGTTCTGAACCGAGAAGATTACCAGCACCACGGATATCGAGGTCCTGCATGGCGATGTTAATACCAGAGCCAAGGTCAGAGAAATTCTCAAGGGCTTCCAGACGACGACGGGATTCGGGATTGAGAGCAGCCAATGGCGGTGCCAATAGATAGCAGAACGCCTTACGGTTGCCACGCCCTACCCTGCCTCGCATCTGGTGGAGGTCGGAAAGACCGAAGTTCTGTGCCCCATTAATGATGATGGTGTTGGCATTGGGGATATCGATACCATTCTCAACGATAGTGGTAGAGAGCAGAACATCGTAGTCATAATTGGAGAAGTCGAGCACAATCTTCTCCAGATCCTCAGGTTTCATCTGTCCATGACCAATGGCGATACGCGCATCGGGGATATACTTCTGGATCATCTCGGCAATGTGCGTCAGGTCGCTGATGCGGTTGTTGACGAAATAGACCTGTCCATTGCGCGACATCTCGAAATTGATGGCATCTGTGATAATCTCAGCCCCAAAGGTATGTATCTCCGTCTGGATGGGATAGCGGTTAGGGGGTGGCGTCTGGATGACACTGAAGTCACGGGCACCGACAAGTGAGAACTGGAGGGTACGGGGAATAGGTGTGGCAGACATCGTCAGCGTATCCACATTCGACTTCATCTGGCGTAGTTTCTCCTTTGTGGAAACACCGAACTTCTGTTCCTCGTCGATGATGAGCAGGCCGAGGTCCTTGAACTTCACCGTCTTACCGATGAGTTTATGCGTACCTATGACAATATCTATCTTACCCTCTGCCAAGTCCTTGAGCAATTGGGTGGTCTGTTTGGCACTACGGGCTCTTGTCAGGTAATCCACCTGCACGGGCATATCCTTTAATCGACTGGAGAAGGTACGGAAATGCTGATAGGCCAGAACTGTCGTCGGCACAAGTACCGCCACCTGTTTCCCATCGCATGCAGCCTTAAAGGCAGCACGCACCGCCACCTCTGTCTTGCCAAAGCCCACATCGCCACACACCAGACGATCCATCGGCTTTGACATCTCCATATCCGCCTTCACATCCTGCGTCGCCTTGAGTTGGTCGGGTGTATCCTCATACAGGAAACTGGCCTCCAGTTCATGTTGCAAGTAACTGTCAGGGCTGAATGCAAAGCCCTTCTCCTTACGGCGCTTGGCATAGAGTTTGATCAGGTCGCGGGCAATATCCTTGATATGTTTCTTGGTACGCTCCTTGAGACGCTCCCACTGACCCGTTCCCAGCGTGGAGAGGCGCGGTGGCTCACCATTGTCCTGCGACTTGTACTTCGACACCTTATATAAGGAGTGGATAGAGACATAGATACTATCGCCATGCTGGTAGAGAATCTTGATCATCTCCTGATAGCCATCGCCCTGCGGCATACGTACCAAGCCACCAAACTTACCCACACCATGATCGATATGCACCACGAAATCACCAATCTCAAACTGTTGTATCTCTTTCAGTGTGAGGGCCATCTTACCACTACGGGCCTTGTCGCTCTTCAGGTTGTATTTGTGGAAACGGTCAAAGATCTGGTGGTCGGTGAAGACACAGACTTTCAGGTCATTGTCGGCAAAACCCTCATGAAGGGTCTTATCAACAGGGGTAAAGTTTATTTGGTTTTTCTCAGCAAAGATGTCCTTCAGTCGCTCGTTCTGTTTCTGACTGTCGGCACAGATAAATATCCGGTATCCCTGTGAGAGGAAATCCTCAAAGGAACTGGTGAGCAGATCGAAGTTCTTATGAAACAGCGGTTGGACGGTAATATTAAAACGAAGAGTGGCATTGGGTTGTGACGAAGGACGATGACCAAACTCGACACGACGGAAGTCGGCTGCCACAGAACTCCACTGACTACCCGTGATGAGTTGGGCATCACGGCGCAACTGGCGTTCGATATCCTGTTGTTCCATCTCAGTGGCATTCTCCATCTGTTCGATACGTGCCTGCTCAGAAAAACCCTCCTGATAGGCACGGTCGATGGCATCCCGGACATACAGATAGTCTTTCACCACCAATACGGTCTCCTTGGGGATGAACGAGAGGAAGGGCACTTTCTCTTCTGACATCATCGTCAACTCCGGCACAATCTCTATCCTGTCACGACGGTCCTTTGACAACTGATCCTCCACCTCGAAGGTACGGATGGAGTCGATATCATCACCGAAGAAATCGATACGATAAGGGTACTCACAACTATAGGAATAGACATCGAGGATGGAACCACGCAAAGCGAACTGTCCCGGTTCATAGACGTAATCGACCTCACGGAAGCCAAACGCACGCAGCGTCTTCACAATCTCCATCACATCGATGGTCTGGTTTCTCTCCAAGACGAGTGTGCGGGCATCAAGGTTTTTCTTCGAAACGACAAGTTCAGCAACAGCCTCTGGATAGGTCACGATATACCCCTCGCCCACCCTTGTCAACACTTCGGTGCGGAGAATCTCATTGGCAGAATCACGCTGGGCATATTTGATGGCACGGCGATAACTGCTGGGGAAGAACAGCACATCCTTATCCCCCAACAACTGCACGAGATCGTGATAGAAATACCCCGCCTCCTCGGCATCTTGCAGGATAAACAATAAGGGGGACTTACACTTCGGCGCAAGGCTGCCGAACAGCATCGGGGCCGACGACCCCAACAGACCTTCGAGGAAAATCGTCTTTACCGAAGATTTTCCCAACGCTTGCGCCAACGCCGACACCTGCGGCAAACGGGCATAGATTTTCTCTAATTCCTGTATATTCATCGCAAACTGGGTGCAAAATTACAAAAAAAAGCCGTAGATTACACGGATTATCTCAGATTTTTATTAACTTTGCAGCGTAATTCGTAAGATTATGCACAGTAGCGACAGTATTGTTATTATCCCGACATATAACGAGAAGGAGAACATCGAAAAGATTATCCGGGCCGTATTCGGTCTGGAGAAATGTTTCCACATCCTTGTCATTGACGACGGCTCGCCTGATGGGACGGCTACCATCGTGAAGGGACTGATGGCTGATGAGTTTGCCGACAGGCTTTTCATTCTGGAGCGCAGTGGGAAACTCGGACTTGGCACGGCCTATATCATGGGGTTCAAGTGGGCCCTGGAACACGACTATGAATACATCTTTGAGATGGATGCCGACTTCAGTCACGACCCCAACGACCTGCCACGACTTTATGCCGCTTGTCATGACGAGGGTTACGACCTGGCTATCGGTAGTCGTTATGTCTCTGGAGTAAATGTCGTCAACTGGCCCATTGGACGAGTGCTGATGAGTTATTTCGCCTCGAAATATGTACGTCTGGTAACAGGATTCAAGGTACACGACACCACAGCGGGCTTCAAGTGCTACAAACGCCGTGTGCTGAAGACCATCGAACTCGACAAGATACGCTTCAAGGGCTACGCCTTCCAGATTGAGATGAAATACACAGCCTATAAGATCGGTTTTAAGATCAAGGAGGTGAGTGTCATCTTCGTGAACCGTCGCGAGGGTACGAGTAAGATGTCAGGCGGTATCTTCGGTGAGGCGTTCTTCGGTGTGATGCGTTTGCGCTGGGATGGATGGACGCGCCATTATCCGAAGATCGTGGAGTGATAAGCGAAAAGTGACAAGTGAAGATTATATTGAACATATTATATAAGGTATATCAATTGGTGATAGGACTGCCAATACTAGTGATTCTAACCATCATCACAGCATTGGAGGTAGGTATTGGCACAACCATCGGTAACGGACACTTCTGGGGCTACTACCCCGGACGCTGGTGGGGTAATCTGATTCTTAAATTTTTCCTGATTCCTGTCAAGGTGGAAGGACGCGAGAACTTAGAGAAGGGACAGAGTTACGTCTTCGTTGCCAACCATCAGGGTTCTTTCGACATCTTCCTGATATACGGTCACTTGGGACGTAACTTCAAGTGGATGATGAAACAGCAGTTGCGGAAGATTCCCTGTGTCGGCTATGCCTGTGAGAAGTCACACCAGATATTCGTCGATAAACGAGGTCCCAGTAAGATTCGCAAGACCTACGAGAATGCCCGCGAGATCCTGAAGGAGGGTTACAGCGTGACGGTATTCCCAGAGGGCGCACGTACCTTCACAGGTCACATGGCCCATTTCAAGAAAGGTGCTTTCGCCTTGGCTGACGAACTGCAACTGCCCGTGGTACCTCTGACCATCAACGGCTCGTTCGACATCCTGCCCCGTATGAAAGGTTTCAACTTCATCAACTGGCACCCGATGAAACTGACCATCCATCAGGCCATCTATCCCATCGGACAAGGACCGGAGAATATTGATGCCATCTTACGGCAGGCCTACGACTCTGTGATGTCGGCCCTCGAACCGAAGTACCAAGGATTTGTTGAAAACCCTGACCAATGATAGCACGTGCGCCCTACCTGTTCCTACTGCTGATCATCATCCCTGATCTGTATTTCGACCTGCACTACTGGCGGAAACATTCCAAGCCATACAGGTTGCTACATTGGTTACCGAGTGCAGTCTTGGTTACCCTGACATTAATACTGACTTACGAGAAAGACTTCATACCCGACGACCCTACCTTATTATATATATACCTGCTGTTGTTGGGTCTTGTGGCTGTCCCCAAGATGATTTTCATGTTGTTCTCGATAATCGGAGTGGGATTCTGTAAGATATTTCACAGCAAACGGAATTATGGTAATCTACTAGGACTGTTGACCGTACCCGTCCTCTGGTTTATTCTTCTCTACGGTTCGTTTGTCGGATTCCAGAAGTTAGAGGTGAATCGGCAGACCTACACCTCATCAGACTTGCCTGCCGCCTTCAACGGATACAAGATTGTGCTCTTCTCCGATGCCCACATCGGCACCTACAATGGCAGCAGACAGTGGATGTTACAACGCGCCATCGACAGCATTAACGCCCAGCATCCCGATATGATCGTCTATACAGGAGACCTGCAAAATATCCAGCCTAAAGACATCTATGAGCATGTGGATATCCTCTCGTCGCTGAAGGCAAAAGACGGGGTCTTCTCCGTCCTCGGCAACCATGACTATGCAAAATACGTGGAATGCAGCGAGGCACAGAAGGTGGCCAACTGCCGTGAGACAATCAGCCTGGAGAAGCAGATGGGATGGACAGTACTGTTGAATGGACATCGCATCATCCAGCGGGGAAAAGACCATCTCATCATCGCAGGCATGGAGAATGATGGTGATGGGAAACGGTTTCCACAACTTGGCAATATCAACAAGACCTTGAAGGGTGTTAAGGACAATGACTTTATCCTGATGCTGGAGCATGACCCCTCTTCCTGGCGACGGAAGATTATTCCTGACGGTCGCGCTCAACTGACCCTTAGCGGCCATACACACAACATGCAGTTTTCACTTTTCGGCTGGTCTCCTATCTCCTTAACAGGTCGGGAGACAAACGGTTGGTACACAGAAAACTCCCAGTCGCTCTTCATCACAGCAGGCTTAGGCGGTCTCATCCCATTCCGTTTTGGTGCAACGGGAGAAATCGTCGTGCTGACGCTAAAGTCAAATTAGAGATTTGAAGCGAGGAACTTACGAAGAGTCTCGACGGGAAGACCACGACGACGGGCATAGTCAATGAGTTGGTCTTCACCAATCTTCCCCAGTGAGAAATAATGAGCCTGAGGATGAGCAAACATGAAACCGCTCACGCTGGCATGTGGTTTCATCGCGCCACTCTCCGTCAGACGAATACCAATCTGTTTCATGTCCAAAAGTTGGTCAATGACGAAGTTCAGGCTGGTATCAGGCAATGAAGGGTAGCCCACGGCAGGACGGATACCCTGAAACTTCTCCACCTGCATCTCTGAGATGGAGAGGTTTTCATCCTTGGCATAGCCCCAATAATGCTTGCGCACCTCCTCATGCATCCGCTCAGCAGTAGCCTCCGCCAGACGGTCGGCCAAGAGTTGCATCATCATCTTCTGATAAGGATCCTCCTCAAAGTCCATCTCAAGACCGTGATCGACAGAAGTGGCAAAGACACCCACCCTATCCCCACCTGTCGGACGGATAAAATCCGAAAGACAAAGACAATCACTACCTGGCTGTTGCTGACGAAGGAAAGGTATTTTCCTGACTCCTTCTATTATTACATCATCCCCATCACTGGAAGCATCGAAGAGTTCAAAAAGGGCGTAGGTATGATAACGATCTTCCATCTGATGGAGCGCATCGTCAGCCTCCTGACGCAGTTTTTGTTTCTCTGCGTCGGGTTTACCACTCATCCCCCAGGCATGATAGAAGTAGGCCCAGTTGATATAGGGTGCAATCTCTGATATCCGATAGGTGATCTTCATCTGAAACTGAGAGGCTGACCCATGTAATCTGTATCGATGATGCCATCAGCATAGACGGTATGTCCATTGCAGAGCGTACGTTCCACCCGCCAGTTGAACTGATGACCCTCCATCGGACTCCATCCGCATTTGCTCTGTATGACATCCTTCGTCACCGTCCACTCTGTGTGAGGACGGACGATCACGATGTCTGCCTGATAGTCCTTACGGATGAAACCGCGCTGACGTACCTCAAAGAGACGGGCGGGATTATGACACATCAGTTCCACAAGTCGCTCCAACGAAAGTACACCCTCATCCACCAGTTCAAGCATCGTGACGAGTGAGAACTGAATCATCGGCATCCCACTGGCAGCACGGGCGCAGCCACCCTCTTTCTGGGAAAGCAAGTGAGGAGCGTGATCAGTACCAATGACGGCAATACGTCCATCGTTAAGAGCCCTGCGCAGAGCCTCACGATCCTTTTCACTCTTGATGGCGGGATTGCACTTGATGCGGGTACCAAGTCGGGCATAGTCCTTATCACAGAAATAAAGATGAGAAACGGTCACTTCTGAAGTGATCAGTGATGGAACAGGAGTGATCAGTTCCAGTTCCCTGGCTGTGGTGAGGTGAGCGATATGGAGACGGGCCTGATGTTTTGTTGCCAGTTCAACAGCCAGACGAGTACTCTCATAGCAAGCCTCTTCACTACGGATCTCCGGATGATGGATGACTTCAGGATCCTCACCATACAGACGTTTTGCCTCCGCCATATGACGGTTGATAATGTCTGTATCCTCGCAGTGCGCCATAATCGGCAGACGGGCTGTAGAGAAGATACGTTCCAGCGCCTCACGACGATCTACGAGCATATTACCCGTCGAGGAACCCATAAACAGTTTGATGCCTGGTATGCGGTGTGCGTCGAGTTGGTCAAACAACGAAGCATTCTCGTTGGTCGCCCCAAAGAAGAAACTATAATTGACGTGGCTCTTCTCTGCTGCTAACGCGAACTTATCCTCAAGAGCCTCAAGGGTTGTTGTCTGTGGCACAGTATTGGGCATATCGAAGAAACTTGTCACGCCCCCTGCCGCTGCAGCACGACTCTCACTCTCCATGTCGGCTTTCTCCGTCAACCCAGGCTCACGGAAATGCACATGATCATCGATGATGCCAGGCAGAATAAAACATCCCGAAGCATCGATGACCTCGTCAACAGATACCTCGGGATTAATGTTCCCTTCAACAATCTCACTTATCTTAGAATCCTCGATGACGATTGAGCCACCGAATGTCTTGTCTTCATTGACAATGGTTCCGCCTTGAATGATGGTCCTCATTTCTGCGGCAGGTTGGTCAAAGGCGTATGCAGCGAGTCAGGAACCATCTGCTGTGCAGGAGCCGGCTCTGGCTGTTGCAAAGCCCTGTCATCCACCAATCCGTTCTCACGCACCTGGATCTCGTTGGCCGTCTGATAATACTCCTTTACGTAAGGATCATTCTTGAAACTCTTCGTCGCTTTGCTCATGATATCCTCAATCTGAGGTGTCAGCACAGGATAGGGATAGTTGCTGGTCATAATCATAAACACGCCAGGTCCGAGCACATTATCGAAGTTCTCAACGATGAAGTTCGTCACCAGCGAGTCTTCCCTTTGGGCGATCGTTGCAGCCTCGATGGAGAGTTGACGATCGATAATCTCCTCCTCAATACCGTCGAGCAGCATCTGACTCTGCTTGTGCGAGAGTTCGTTCATCTCATTGTTCAGTTGGGTGTGCAGTGTGATGAATTCATACAGTTTGTCATTCAACGGCGAACCAGTAACCTTCTGACTGGCCAAATCAATCCTGATTTCTATCTCGCCCTTCTCCACCACGATAGGCATGATGCTCTCATCATCCATGAAGAGGTTGGCCATGCGAACAGTATCGAGCAATCCAGCGAAACGGAACTTACCATGTACAACATCACACGAGTCGATATTCTTCAGTTCATTGTCCTTGAAAGCCTTCAGGTATAGTTTACTACCATCCAGCGAAGAGATGGACGAAGTGCCCTGAATATTGTATGATTCAGCACATGACGTCAAAGCCAAGATTGTAATGAATGCGTATAGAATTCTGTTCATACTTTTTCTTTTCGATTGCAAATGTACTATCTTCTCTCGAATCAGAAAAAAAAATTTGCGCATTTTAAAACAAATGCGCAATCTTTTATAGTTTTTTTGCCTCTTTTTCTAATTCTTGGCCTATTCTGTGAGAAGAATACAATTGCAGGATGGCCGCTATCAGCAGGGTGATCACCCATTTATTATATATATATTGTAAATACGTGATATGGTTGATTCCAAAGATGTTTCCCTGACTGGCAAACATCAGCAGGGCCGACACCAGAAACAGCACGTCACTGATAAGCATCATCCTACGCAGACGACGGATGGTGAAGTTCGTGCCCTCGTAACGCTGTTGCATCTGCATGGCGGCAAAACAGACGGCCCCCACAGCAAATGCATATGGGGCAAACCTCCATGCCAGAAGACTGGAGCCTGCGCCAATCACCATCAGCAGACCACCCACCAGAAAGATGATGTTCTGTATCTTACTCAGTGGTCTCATTATTCACAATGGGTTTGGGAGTACGGTCATCATCGCTCAGAACAAAGATATCCTCGTCGTCGGCCTTCATGAAATAGCGCTCACGGGCAATCTTCTCCATCGCCTTCGGATTTCTGTTGAGTTCCCGGATCTGTGCCTGGTCACGCTCATAGGCAGCATTATACTTGCCTATCTCATCTTCCAACTCACTGATGCGACGCTGGTTCTTCATGTGACTCCAGATGCTGTTCTCATCGAGGAAGCCTACAATGAGCACACCCAGGATACAAACCACCGAGTATTTCAGGGCCTGCGACCGCCATACCTTCAGGGCAGTGATCTTTATTTTTTCCAATACTTTCATAAATTCGCTGCAAAGATACAAAATAATGGTGAATGGTGAATTGTGAATTGTGATTTATTGTCTATCTTTGCACCAAATTTAATCAAAATCATTATGGAATATATCGTTTCGGCACGAAAGTACCGTCCTATCACCTTCGATACAGTCGTTGGGCAGGCCGCACTGACTACGACGCTGAAGAATGCCGTGAAGAGCGGGAAACTGGCGCATGCCTACCTCTTCTGCGGACCTCGGGGTGTCGGCAAGACCACCTGTGCCCGTATCTTCGCCAAGGCCATCAACTGTCAGCATCCCACTGCCGAGGGCGAGGCTTGCAACGAATGCGAGAGTTGTCAGTCGTTCAACGAACAACGTTCGCTCAACATCTTCGAACTTGACGCAGCCTCGAACAACAGTGTGGAGCATATCAAGACACTGATGGAGCAGACGCGCATCCCGCCGCAACTCGGGAAGTACAAGGTCTTTATCATCGACGAGGTACACATGCTCTCCACGGCTGCTTTCAATGCGTTTCTGAAGACACTTGAGGAGCCGCCCGCACATGTCATCTTCATCCTCGCCACTACCGAGAAGCATAAGATCCTGCCCACCATCCTCAGCCGTTGTCAGATCTACGACTTCGAGCGGATGACTGTCCGCAATACCGTCGATCATCTGAAGGATGTGGCAAAGAAAGAAGGCATCACCTATGAGGACGAGGCCCTGGCAGTGATTGCAGAGAAGGCCGATGGTGGTATGCGCGACGCACTCAGCATCTTCGACCAGGCCGCATCCTTCTGTCAGGGGAACATCACCTACCAGAAAGTCATTGAGGATCTGAACGTGCTCGACTCCGAGAACTACTTCCAGATCATCGACCTCTCCATCATCAATAAGGTCAGCGACATCATGGTGTTGCTCAACAGCATCATCAACAAGGGTTTCGACGGCGGCCTGCTCATCCAAGGACTCGCCAAGCATGTACGCAACGTATTGATGGCAAAGGATCCGCAGACACTGCCTCTGCTCGAGGTGAGCGACCAACAGCGCAAGCGTTTTCAGGAACAAGCCAAGAAAGCCGACACACGCTTCCTCTATCAGGCTCTCAGGCTGATGAACCAGTGCGACATCAACTACCGCCAGAGTAACAACAAACGCCTGTTGGTGGAACTGACACTCATCGAGATTGCCCAGATTACGCAGCCCGACGACGGTGCCAGCGCGGGGCACCGCCCCAAGAGATTAAAATCCCTGTTTAAGAACCTGATTCAACAGCCCCAGCCCAAGAAAGCGGCCCCACAGGTAGCCGTGGCTGAGCCTGTTGTATCAACCAATATCCCCGAAGCCCCCAAAAGCATCGAAACACCCAAAGTCTCCGACACGCCTTCTGCCCCGAAGCCTGCTGCTCCCCTCAAAGCCTCTAACATCGGCTTCTCATGGAGTAATCTTCGCGGCAATGGCAAGTCGTCGAAGATGAACATCATCCCTGGCAGCCTTTCAGAAGGAAAAGAACAAAAGGGCGCAGAAGACCAATCCTTCACTCAGGAAGACCTGGAACTGCAATGGTTGTCCATGTGCAACCGCATGCCCCAACAGTTCAGTGGTATTGCCGCCCGCATGAAAAACATGAATCCTGTTATCGCTGAGATGCCAAAGATAGAGGTGACTGTCGATAATGAACTTATCAAAAGCGACATGGAATCTATCTATAAGAACATCCTCAAGACGCTCCGTATCTACCTCCACAACAGCCAGATCACACTGAACATCCTCATCAGCGACAAACCTGCTCAGACGAAGATCCTCACCCGTCGCGAACAGTTCGAGGAGATGAGCAAAAAAAATCCTGCCGTAGAGTCTCTACGACAGGCATTTGATCTCGAACTCGCGTGAGTTCAGATGAGGTTCATTCCTAACGCCTTACACGTCTTACGCATATCGTCGGGCCAGATACTGGCCTGAATCTCTCCGATATGTCCTTTGTGCAGCAGCACCATACAGAGACGACTCTGTCCGATACCACCACCGATAGACAGCGGTAACTTATCGTTGAGCAGTTGCTGGTGGAAGAACAGTTGTTCGCGCTCCTCCTTGCCCTCAATCTTCAACTGGCGCAGCAACGACTCCTTATCCACACGGATACCCATCGACGAGAGTTCAAACGAACGACCCAGCACAGGATACCAGATGAGGATGTCACCATTCAGGCCCTGACGGCCATCCTCTGCCACCGTACTCCAGTCATCATAGTCAGGTGCACGTCCGTCGTGCTTCTCTCCGTTGGAGAGTTTGCCACCGATACCTATCACGAATACAGCACCGTAAGCCTCACAGATAGCATCCTCACGCTCCTTCGGCGTCTTGTCGGGATACATCTTCAGCAGTTCCTCTGCATGGATGAAATGAATCTTCTCAGGCAGGAAAGGCTTGATCTGGGGATAGGTCTCGCAGGTCAGATATTCCGTACGACGGATGGCGGCATAGATACGCTCCACCACATTCTTCAGGAATCCGAGCGTACGATCCTCCTTGCGGATGACAGCCTCCCAGTCCCACTGATCGACGTAGAGCGAGTGCAGGTTGTCCAGTTCCTCGTCGGCACGGATAGCGTTCATGTCCGTATAGATGCCATAGCCAGGTTCTATCTTGTATTCTGCCAGCGAGAGGCGCTTCCACTTTGCCAGTGAGTGCACCACCTCAGCCTGAGCATCGCCCAAGTCCTTGATGGGGAAACTCACGGCACGCTCCACGCCATTCAGATCATCGTTGATGCCAAGCCCCTTTAACACAAACAAAGGTGCCGTCACACGGCGGAGCCTCAACTCTGTCGAGATGTTCTGCTGGAAGAATTCCTTAATCAGTTTGATGCCCTGTTCCGTCTGCTTCATGTCCAGCAGCGGTTCATACATCACAGGTTTAATAATTTGTCCCATATTTCAGTTTATGCGTAATTTGCGTTTAGCGCGGCAAAGG
The DNA here is from genome assembly GCA_017965725.1 of Prevotella sp. Taxonomy (GTDB): domain Bacteria; phylum Bacteroidota; class Bacteroidia; order Bacteroidales; family Bacteroidaceae; genus Prevotella. The sequence goes on along the minus strand of JAGCPK010000035.1, from coordinate 2,628 downwards.
TATCACTTTTATTTCACATCCGCAAGCAAAAGACCAAATATTTTTGCAAAATGACACAAATCGTTGACTTCCTCTAACACTCTGCCTCGGCATCCTGCCCGTTAACAAATTATAATTATCAATTCCCAATTTTCAATTCTCAATTTAAAATCGTACCTTTGCATTCGCTTAGCCGTAGCATGCACCCGTAGTTTAAAGGATAGAATAACGGATTCCGGTTCCGTTGGTCACGGTTCGATTCCGTGCGGGTGTACACTTGGAAAATGTGTTCAATTATGTCCAAACTAAAAAAACAGAAACTATGGATTGGGTAAAATTAATTTTAAAGGTTGTGGGTATCGTCAAGGACAATCTTGACGATTCAAAGAACAATGCGCCATCCGCACAACAGGTCCGTCCTGCTCAGCGCCCGGTGACTCCACCCGTGGAAAGAGAGAAGACTGCTGCGGAATGGAAGAGTTATTTCAAGGAAATCCTGTCGAATGAATTCCCGTCGTACACGATTCGCGAGAATGTGCCGGTGACTGATCTGGCAGGCTTCGTCAACGATGAGTTTAAACTCTACAAGACACGCCCAAGCCAAGTCTATAAAGCCGAATGGGGACAGCCTTATACCTTCGTGCTTGAAAACGGCGGCAAAGCCATCGCAACAATCATGTTGGGCAACGGCCATAGCCACGACAGCAACGTCAAGTACCTGATTGCAAGGATGTACGCCAAGAAACTGGACATTCCTTACATCAACTTCTACACGCAGATGGACAACGAAAAGAGTTATGTCATCGGGCGTATTCACAAGTTCCTGAACTAAGATTTACTGAAAAAGGGGATGCAGTATGACTGCGCCTGCAATGGAGGCAGCCTTACCCGCACACATCTATGTTTTGCAGGCAACGGGGCAAGGTATCCTCTCGTGATCGGCAATTTTGCCGATTCAAAATCAATCCCCTTTTTCTTTTTTTTATCATGGAGAGCATCCTGACGCAACTGACCCATCAAGAGACATGGGAAGAGTTTCTTGCTTATCGACTATTGAAAGGTCGTTTCACCTGGCATGAGTTTGACGAAGCCGACAGTTATGTGGAACGGGAGGCATACCTCCCTCTGGCACAGAAGATAGCGCAAGGTGAGCGATTAGGCATTCCCACGAAGAAGATTATCAACAAGATGGGTACGGGCAAGAAACGTGTAGTCTATAGTTACGCGCCCGACGAGATGACGCTTCTCAAACTTATTGCTTTCAGACTCTATGATTACGATGGTTGTTTCTCGCCCAACTGCTATGCCTTCCGTCGGGGCATGAAGGCGAGCGACGCCATTTTTCACATCAACCGGGCCATCGCAGGTCGGAAGATGTGGGCCTACAAACTCGACATCCACGATTATTTCAATTCCATTTCCATAGATATCTTACTGCCGATGTTGGCAGAGATGATGACCGACGATCCGCCTCTGTACCGTTTCTTTGAAAACATGTTGACCGACAAGCGAGTCGTCTTCAACGGCGAGACCATCTCCGAGAGCCACGGTGTGATGGCAGGCACCCCCACCTCACCCTTCCTGGCCGATGTCTATTTAAAAGAAGTGGATAAGTATTTCTACGAAGCCCATATCATCTATGCACGCTACTCCGACGATATCATCCTGTTTGCGCCCGATCAGGAGACACTGGAAACCTATCAGAAGAAGATGGCTGAATTCCTCAGGCAATACCGACTGGAGGTCAACCCCGACAAGGAAAAAATATACACCCCCGATGACGCCTACGAGTTCTTAGGATTCAAGTGCCATGCGCACTGCATCGACATCTCTGAAGCCACCAAAAGAAAGATGAAAGGCAAGATCAGACGCGCCACCAGGTCGCTGATGCGTTGGAGAGATAAAAATCACATTGAGCCCGAAAAAGCCATGAAAGCACTCATCAACCGTTTCAACCGTGTCTTTTTCGAGGATGGCGATACTGAAGTCCTCACCTGGTCGAGATGGTTTTTCCCTGTCATCAACAACACCGACGGTCTCAAGGAAATCGATCATTACCTTCAGCAGAACATCCGTTTCCTAAGCACGGGAAAACACAACAAGGGCAATTACAGAACCGACTATGCCCAACTAAAGCAATTAGGCTACAAAAGTCTGGTCAACGAATTCTACAATGTACATACGACAGATTTGAAGGGTATTTTTTAGTTTTGTCGTAATATCGGGCCTGTGTCGCAACTACTCGGAACGAAAAACACGAAAAAAATTGGAATCAGTTCATAATCGTCATAATTTTGCAGTGTCAAACCGATGGAGCAGCGAGAGACATCAAGTTCACTTGAATGGCCGAGTCGCGACAGAGGAAGACGAAGTCAAAGGAACAAACAACCTCCTGACGACAAAAAAGAGATTATTAAATAATAAATAATGTATAACAATAAAAAATTTACGATTATGAAGAAAATTTCAGTTTTGGTAAAGCAGGTGCTCATGAGCACACTTACCGCAGGTATGTTCGCAATGTCTTTCACCGCTTGCAGTGACGACAGTGATTTGATGAACAACAGTGAAAACTCCGCTATGGAGAAGGACTACAACGGTCCCGCCCTGGCACCCCTCGGAATCTGCTTCCAGGATTTCATCACTCCC
>JAGCPK010000034.1 GCA_017965725.1 Prevotella sp. | reverse complement strand
TATGGCGTCCGATGGCTTTGGCAGTTGGCCAGCGATAGGGGGGGAGTTCCATCACAAACGGTGTGTCCTCACCTTTGATGATCAACGATGAGAAGATCTTGCTGACGATGACAGCCATCACGATACCGATGGCATAGAGCGACAGCATCACCCATGAGCGGTAGGCCACGGAGAAGAACGTGCCCGTAATCATGATATAGATGGGCAGACGTGCCGAGCACGACATGAAGGGCAAAACCATCATCGTGATGATACGCGAGCGTCGGCTCTCGACAGTACGCGTGGCCATTACTGCCGGTACATTACAACCAAAGCCCATGATGAGGGGGATGAACGACTTACCGTGCAGACCCATCTTGTGCATCAGTTTGTCCATGATAAAAGCAGCACGGGCCATATAGCCTGAGTCTTCCATCAGGGAGATGAAGAAATAGAGGATGAGGATCTGTGGCAGGAACACGATGACACTGCCCACACCACCGATGACACCATCCACTAACATAGCCTTCAACGGACCTTCTGGCATCGTTGCTGTCAGTTTGTCGCCCAACCAGCCAACAAACCATTCTATCCAGTCCATCGGGTACTGACCCAGTGAGAAGGTGGTCTCGAACATCACGTAGAGCAGCAGGAAGAAAATGGGGAATCCGAAGTACTTATGCGACAGGACACCGTCAATCATATGTGTCGTGCGATAGGTGTCTTTCTTTGTGCCAGTCTTGAAGCCCGCCTCCTTTAGTGCACCGTTGATGAAACCGTATTTGGCATCCATGATGGCTGTCTCAGAGTCGTTGCCCGTCTCTTCCTTCACACGTGCTGAGGCCTTGTCTCTGGCATGCGTCAGTTCGTGGAAGTCTTTCATGCGCTGTTCGCCAGCCATATGCTTGCCCAGGTAGTCGAGCACCTGACTGTCGTGCTCCAACAGTTTCAGGGCGAGGTATCGGGTGGAGTAGTGCTGGGTGATATGCTCGTCAGCCTTCAGATATTTCTGGATGTGGGCAATACCGTCCTCTATCTCATGTCCGTAGTTGATATGCAGGTGGCGCGACCATTTGTTGGCACCCTCATACACCTGGATGACAGCGCGGAACAGATCCTTCACGCCCTCACCGCTCTTAAATGAGGTGGGAATCATTGGGATACCAAACAGATTGCTGAGGGTGTCGAGATTCACCTGGTCACCCCGTCGCTCAAACTCATCGTACATGTTCAGGGCGCACACCATGCGGATGTTCATATCCACCAGTTGCGTCGTCAGATAGAGGTTGCGCTCGAGATTGGAGGCGTCGATGACATTGATGACCACGTCGGGCATCTTCTCTGTCAGGTGTTCTCTGACGTAGAGTTCCTCGGGCGAGTAACAGGAGAGGGAATAGGTACCGGGCAGGTCGGTGAGGTTGAACTCATAACCAAAATAGGAGGCGTGGGCTTCAGTGGCATCGACGGTGACGCCAGAATAGTTGCCCACATGTCCATGAGCACCTGAAGCAAAGTTAAAGAGCGAGGTCTTACCACTGTTGGGATTACCCACCAGCGCCACGTTGATGCTGCGACGCTCCTTCCAGGCAATATGTTGTAGGAAGTCGTTGTGGTGGAGTGGGGAGTTAAGTGTTGGTATATTATCACTATTTGCTTTTGACTCTTCGCTGTTGATGACCTCGATGTTTCCCGCCTCCTGATGTCTGAGACTCACCTCATAGCCCATCAGTTTGTATTTCACGGGATCCTGTAGGGGAGCGTTGAGCAGTACCTCCACTTCCTGGCCTTTGATGAATCCCATCTCGATGATGCGCTTGCGGAATCCACCGTGTCCTGACACCTTCACGATAACACCTTTCTCGCCAGTCTTTAACTCTGATAGTTTCATGTCCTCTTCTAAATTTGCTTGCAAAGGTACATAAAATAAACTTGCAACCGAGTTGCAATCGGTCGCAAGTCTAATAAAATACCTACAAATGGGGATATGGTATCTTCTTTTCTTGTCGATTAATCAAAATTGCCACCATATATCAAACCGTAGTAGGGATCGTTCTTCGAGAAGTTTCCGTTGACGTTTGGATCGCGGTTGGGCTGCCAGGTACGTACCTTGATGATGGGCTGGTCCATGTCGTTCAAATCGACCATCAAGAACAGATATCCCGTATCGCCATAGGTCGAGGAATAATAATCCTGATGTATCAATATACCATAGGTCTGCCCACCTTTACCCATCTTCTTCACTTCGTTGTCGGTAAAGCGGATGTTGATAAACTGGTTGCTCTTGAAACTGCGCTCCAGATTATTGATATAGGTGTTCTTGTCCAGACGGGTATATTTTACGAGTTGGTTATCGATGTATTTGCCGTTTTCCATGGTCTTCTTCGCCTGCTTGGTCATGTGTCCCACAATGATGATGGCATCATCGTCGAAGATGCTCCGGATATAGTCGAGACGCTTCAGGGCGAAGGCTGTCTTGTAGTTCTCCAGGAAGGTGGCGATAACCATGCGTACACTGTCGTTCCAGGCAGCAGCATCACGGTTGAAGATATCGTCGCGTGCAGCCTTGTCCAGTCCAAAGGCTACAGACTCAATCAGGTTGTCTTTGTTAAACGTGAAGGTGACATCCTCTATGAGGGCGCGGTTATTGTTCTTGAAGGTGAAGCGCATGGGTACACTACGACAGATGACACGGTCACTCAACTGGTAGAAGTTCAGTTGGGGATTACCTAAGACTGTGGCATTACCATAATGCAACAGTTTGTCGAACATCTCAAAACCATCAGGTGTGAAAAGGTTGGACACCGAAGAATATTTCTTGGTCTTGATGGCAGTGACAATGTCATTGACGACCTTCGTATATTCCTTTGGTTGTTCTATGGCTACAGCATGAGTGGCTTCGCCTGCACTTGCCACAGAAGCCTGATAGACTGCCATTGCTTTCTTTTGTTCCGACTTCTTGCCAGCCACGACAGTCACATCCGATTCCCGATAGGGGATTCTCTTGAAGATCTGCATCAACTGCTTCAGTTCCGGAACCTGCTGCATCTGACTCTCAAATGCATACTCATATTGTATTTTCAGTTTTTCCGTATCTGCACCAGGTCGCATTTCTATCTGAGAAACACCGTTGTTGACAGAGAATAGGTTACTATAGTTCATGCCGTCCCAGTAACTGAAATCGAGGTTGGTCACAGGCTGTCCCTTATAGGTGAACAGAAGACTGACCTCCAGATCCTCAATCTTTGTGACCTCAGCCTTCAACTGACCGAGAATGCCGCGTATCTGTTCGGGAATCCAGGATGCCAGTGGATGCATCTCCCCATTATCGATGTATTTGATCTCATGAGGGTGCTGCATACTCATCAGCAGGCATGATGCCCAATAGTAGTAGCGCAGGGCATCTGCAATACGATAGACTTTCTCTGCCTCTTTTGCACCACGGATATAATCGAATATCAGTTCCTCACGGGCCTTGAAGACACGGTCAATCTCACTCTTCTTGATGTAACGCACCACATAGGCATTGGGAGCCTGGGTGACGATGATGCTCTGGGTGTTCTTGAGCGTTCCTGCAGTGTAGGTCTTGACCACTGATTCAACCACCGAGGTGGCATCGATACCTTCAGACGTGTTCACCTGTTGCTCATTGATCTCAATATCACTGCTCACCTGTACAGAGATCTTACTCATCAGGTTGGCCATGGCCTCCTTGTCAGCATTAGCCTCGGTCTCGCCATAGCCTTCACCATAAAGATAAGTGTCTTTGTCGGCCTTGATGCGGTTTGCCTGTTCCAACTCATCCTGAGCCATTGCCCACATAGGCAACAGACAGGCTGCATATAAAATCCATTTTTTCATATCGTTTGTCGTGTTGTCAGATCTTATTATTTAAGAAGAATGACACGGGCCTGATTGTTGTCCATGCCAGGCATGGTCCTACCTGTTGTGGCGGCAATGTATGTCGGATCACAGACCATATATTTTTCTCCTTCGTACATGATATAGTCACCATACACCTCTTCTGGGATATGGACAGCCATAGCCAGGTGTCCGGGATAATAGATCAGGAGAGCCTTCAAACCCAAGATGTCTCTTGCGAGTCTTGACAACAGGATGGAACGGTCCTCGCAGTCGCAATAGGGGTAGTAGAGGGTCTCTTCAGCGAAGAAGGCACGGTCATGTCCCCAGACAGTCTCGTCATATTCATAGACCAGACCTGTCTGTACCAGGTTCAACAGTCTGGCCATGGCGTCTGCTTTCGACAAACCTTCCAACTGTGAACGTAATTGGGGATAGAGTTCTGCACGTACATCCTCTGACAGTGGGGTGTTGGCATAGATGGCCCATCGTGTCATCACTTCGTCATTGATACATGACGGGAGGAAGGTATCGTAGAACTTCAACAGGTTCTTGTTGGTATGGATGGTCACCTTCAGATCTGGATAGTCTCTTGACTTGATGGTACGTACATCCGACTGAGCATAGTCGAACTTCTGTGATGCCTTGATGACAAGCGACATGCCTGTCTCGTTGGGGAACGACGCACGACAGATGTTCAGTTGGTCAACACCGCCATCAAGCAGGTAGAATGTTTCGCCGTCCATGCGATAGGCCACCTTATTATAAATGGTGTGCTGACTGGCTGTCAGTAACACGAGTTTGTCGATGTCACGTCCTAAGCGGACTTTATAGCCAGACTGCGACAGGATGTAACCTGCCAACAGAACCGATTCGTTGGTGCCCTTACCGCAGAACTTGTCAGCCATAGCCTCCAACATCTGGTAGTAGGCCCAGTCAGACAACATGTTATCTTTGCGGATCTTCAGACAGTCGAAGAGGAGATTGTCGTACTTGATGCCCGATAGTTGTTCAATGGCGTTTGCCACATTCTCCTCACTGACACTATTCAGTTTGAAGCGGTTGCCTTCACCAAGTCTAACTTGGTATGTTGTGCCGAAAATGGTAAAGTTAAAGGGTGTGTCTTCGCCGCCTTGCTGTGGGGGGACAGGTGCGATGGGAGCGATGGCCTTCGATTCCTTGATCTCCTCCTTCACAGCCTCATCATGTATCTTCTCCACAGCCAGTTGCTGGTTCTTATTGACCTTTTTCTTTTCTTTCTTCTCTTTCTTGGGTGACTTCTTTACGAGTTTGCCAAGGAACGAGAAGAATGAGGCAGTGCTTTCTTCTGCAGTGACAATCTCTCCTTCCTGATACTCCGCTTTCGCCTCATCGTAGGTGATGGGTTCACCTTCCTCGCCCTCGTCATCGATGGGAATGAATACGGGAGCCACATCCTTCTCCTCTGGCATCTTCTTGGGCGCCTCACCCGTATAGGACTGCCAGGCCTCACGTACGAAGTTGATGTATGTCCTGGTACATTCCTGTCTGAAATTCCGGTATTCGTTGATCAGGTCTTGCTTGCTGAAGTTCATGTTCAGGCTCATGTCGATGTCCATATCCATGTCGAGGTCAATGTCCATGTTCATGTCAGACTCTTCGACGATGGCCTGTTTTCTCGTGATGGCAGCCGGTTCACTGACAACACTTCCCTTGACAGCCCCAGAACCAGTGATCTGTGCAAGCATGTTCTTGACATACTGACGGGTCAGGTTCTCTACGGAGTTGCGGTTGTCCTTCAGCAGGACAGAAATGGGAGCCCGTCCAGGGGCCTTGATGGTATATTTCTTGTTGTTAGTCTGATCGACCAACTCCAAGATGGCATGGAAGGGGATGTTGACGACGGTGCTATTTTCTACGATATCGTTCACCTCTAGGGGTAAACGCTGACCCTTGGCGGTCTGAAACGTGATCTTTCCCTTGATGCTGGTGACCGTAAACTGGTCTGCCGCCTGTATCATTGTAACACAAGTTGCGATCAGGGTGAGAAGTAGAAACAATCTCTTTTTCATAAACTTTCCTCTTTTTTTGAAAAACTTTGGTATATGACATTGTACAGATCTGCAGCAGCCCCTGTGAAGGCGATGGCAGACAATGCCCATGCTAAATTGATGCTGATGTTGAATCTTGCAAACACAATAAAGCCGATGTACATGATGAGTGACATCCAAAGGAACTTGAGAATACCCATGACCAAGGCCGTCTTCAGTCCGATACGAAGGAACCTGTTTTTGCGACTCTTTACAAACTTGTCAGCCTTGTCGAACAATAGTTTGGTGAAGAGCACGATAAAGAATGAGAGGATGGCGGTAATCCACCATGGCGCATCCTTGATGTTTGTCTGTTTCACCATTGTCTCGATACCGTAGGCTAATAGTTTGATGCCTGGAATCTTACCATTTGGGGTGAGATGCATGTCGGTGAGATCACTATATGCTCCGAAAAGTACGATCCTGTCTGTCAGATAGTCTCCGTAATAGGCGACAGAGTCATACGGGATAACCCTGAACTCGATAGGCGCCCAGTTGATCTTCATCATCTTGTCTTTGAGGGGCAGGATCTCCTGTTCGGCATACTCATCCGATAGTCGTTTGATCATGGAAGGCTGCATCCTGCCTTTCACTTTCTTGCCAAGGTTGATCTGACGTTTCAGACCATCATTCTTGTCAAGTATCATGTTGGCCAACGCTTCCTTCAGATGGGGGATCGTATCTGCAAAGAACGACTGTCTTGCCTTGGTGAATTGTTCACCGTCGAAAGAATCGTCGAGATATTGTACGGCAAAGACTGTCGAGGTGTCACTGGCAGCCACGGCTGCGATCAGACTGTCTCCCTCTGGATTGTCTGGCTTCAGACCTTCAAACACAATATCGACGCCGATGACCTTTGGCTGTTGCTCCTGAACTTCCCTGAGGGCGTATGCGATGTCACGACGGTCTGTCAGTTCCGTCATGTCAACGATGGTGACAATACGACTTGTGTCGCGTTCTTCTCCTATGCCAATCACCTGATAGTAGAAGTCGGTGATGGAGTATTCCTTCAGCGCCTGTACTAAGGGATTGAGAATTTTCAGGTTGATAGCAAACAAAGCGTAGATGGCCACAATGCAAAATGCAATGATTGTGGCCATCACGTAATGCTTCATGGTCCTATCGGCCTTCTTGCTCATTGAACGAAGTCAACATTGATGCCTTGGGCCTTCAGTCCTTCGTCAATATCCTTGATGGCTGCATTGACGGCTTTTTCGCGGTTGTAGGCATAGCGGATCATCACCTCCACATTGCCGTTCTTCAACTTGCGATGGAACTCCAGCACAGGATTGATGGCTCCCAGTCTCTGCACCACGAGCGACTTGCTCTTCTCTGTGACGGCTGCTACAGACTGAGCCTGTTCCTCTGGCAGTTGCTTGGTCTTGACCTGTGTGTCCACCAGACGGGTGATCTCTGAGGAGATCTTGCCGACGAGGTCGCTCTTGGCAAGTTCACTGGCCTGCAACTTGGCAGCATCGTAGAACTGTCCAACACTGATGGCCTCGCCAAAAGTGTATTTGGACTGCATGTCGAGGTCGGTATCAAACTCCATCAGATAAGAACGGTCCAGTTGGCGCTCCATGGGTATGGCACCCGGGGCAATCTCCCAACCTTGCTTCTTATACACCTTTGCCTGTTTCTTGGCAGTCTTTGAAGCCTTTAACTTTAACTCGGAGGCAGTCTGAGCCGACGCTCCTAATGTGATGCCCAACAGCATCATAGTAACGAATAATTTGATAGTCTTCATAATTGTCGCATTTAATTAATTGTTTATATAACGGTGCAAAGATAAATGATTTATCCGAAACCACCAAATAATTATAGAAAAATCATATTTAGAGACTTTTTTTCACTTTTTCATTTTCTTCACCTTTTGACCTTTATGGATATAGATGCCCTTGGACATTGGCTCACCTGAGAGTCTGCGTCCACTCAGGTCATACCATTGTGAGTGGTCAGTGGGCTCAGTGACCTTGATGTCTGCGATGCCATTTGACTCATTGCCCTGTACAGGGATGGGGATGAAGCGCGGACGTGCACCCTGTCCGTGGTGTACGGTATAGATCTCGAAGGGTCTGACATCACGGAGTCCACTCTCGAAGACACTGCCTTCGGCATAGTTGTTACGTGGCTGACCGACATTGATGGCGTAGATGCTGTCTGACTTTGCCTTGAGTTGGAAGGTGGGGATGGTCATCATCTGCATGTTGGGCTCGTTCTCCATGAAGGAGAAGTCGGGCGTCTCATGCACCTCCGTGTTGGTGGCAGAGAAGGTGACCTGTCCTGCCTGG
>JAGCPK010000033.1 GCA_017965725.1 Prevotella sp. | reverse complement strand
GCAAATCCTTGCATTTTAAAAGCAATTTGAAAAAACATGTCAATAGGAAGCCTTAAAATTTGGTGGTATCAAAATATAATCGTATCTTTGCCGAAAATTCAGAAATGACAGACAAATCAGAAAGAAAATGAGAGCAGTCATACAACGTGTGAGCCACGCCAGTGTCACCATCGAGGGTATGGTAAAGAGCCAGATTCAGCAGGGTTTTCTCATCCTGTTGGGCATCTGCGATGAGGACACAAGCGAGGATGTGGACTGGCTCGTGAAGAAGATAGCAAACCTACGGGTATTTGGCGATGAGAACGATGTGATGAACCGTTCCATTCTCGATGTTGATGGCAACTGTCTGGTAGTCAGTCAGTTCACACTCTACGCATCTTATAAGAAGGGGAATCGTCCGAGTTGGTTCCGGGCAGGCTCCCACGAGCACTCTATCCCACTCTACGAAGCCTTCTGCGCCCAACTATCCGAGGCTATAAGCAAACCCGTTGGCACAGGTGAATTCGGCGCAGACATGAAGGTTGAACTCCTCAACGACGGTCCCGTCACCATTTGTATGGATACTAAAAACAAAGAATAAATGAAGAAATATCTTAGAGAAATTGAGTTGGCGGGTGCCATTTTATGCCTTATTGGCGTCCTCTGCGCCTATATCTGGGACTATAATATCGGTGGATGGATATGCGGTGTTGGCCTCTTAGTGCTATTAGTTGATTTTCTCTACAAGGCCTTTCACTGGAAGGAATATGAGCGAGAGAACAAACGATTTATTGTGATCATACTGATTGCAATCGCCTTTTTATTCATTCAAATGCTTATCAAACGATGACCATCAAGGAAGCACAGGAATTAGTAGACCGCTGGATCAGGGAATACGGTGTGCGATACTTCTCAGAACTGACGAACATGACGGTTTTGACGGAGGAAGTAGGCGAATTGGCGAGAATCATCGCCCGCAGATACGGCGATCAGTCGTGGAAGGCCGAAGATCCACGCGGTGATGATAATGGCAAGCAGGCCCTTGGCGAGGAGATGGCAGACGTGCTCTGGGTACTGCTCTGTCTGGCCAATCAGACGGGTGTCGATCTCACGACAGAACTCGAAAAGTCTATCGAAAAGAAGACACGACGTGACTCATTACGACATATTCATAATAAGAAACTATTAGCATAAACTATTATGGCGGAACATCATCACGGGCATCATCACGAGATGCCAAAGAGCCAGATTGAAGAGGCTCTGAGTAAGTACAACCTCGATGTAAAGGACGAGGAAGTGAAGGAAGCAGTAAAGAAGATCATTGCTGAGAAAGTGCATGAGAACGACACCCTCGAAGTGAAGAAATTCCTGATGGGCAGCGTGGAACTGACCACCCTGAAGACCACTGATTCCGACGAGAGCGTATTAGCCTTCACAGAGCGCGTCAACCAGTTTGAAGAGGCCTACCCTAACCTACCCCACGTGGCCACCATCTGTGTCTATCCACGCTTTGCAAAGGTTGTGTCAGAGACGTTGGAGGTAGAAGGTGTCGAAGTCGCCTGCGTATCAGGCTCATTCCCCAGTTCTCAGGCCCTTATCGAAGTCAAGACAGTTGAGACCTCACTCGCCGTGAAAGACGGTGCCACAGAGATTGACATGGTACTCTCCGTGGGTGCCTTCCTCAGTGGCGACTACGATACCGTCTGCGACGAAATCCAGCAGATGAAAGAAGCCTGCGGTGACAAAAAGATGAAGGTCATCCTGGAGACTGGTTGTTTGAAGACGGCTGCAAACATCAAGACCGCATCAATCATCTCAATGTATGCTGGCGCCGATTATATCAAGACCTCTACAGGAAAAGAGCAGCCAGCCGCTACGCCAGAGGCCGCCTACGTAATGTGTCAAGCCATCAAGGAATACTACGAAGAGACAGGTATTCAGATCGGTTTCAAACCTGCTGGTGGGCTGAATTCTGTAATGGATGCCATCATCTACTACACCATCGTTAAAGAGGTTCTGGGCGAGAAATGGCTCACAAATCAGTGGTTCCGCATGGGTACTTCGCGCCTCGCAAACCTGCTATTAAGCGAGGTAGTTGGTGAAGAGGTGAAGTTCTTCTAATTACAGGAGGAGTACATACATAGCAGAACTCCAGTACAACTATAAGTGTACTGGAGTTCTTTCGTTAACGAATTGGAGTGCGCCCTAAGGCATACTGATTATTTATTTCGTTGAATTACATATTCCAGATAGGCCGTAAAAGATTCCTTTAACTCAGGTTTCACGCATTCATCGATATATTTCTGAGCCTCATGGGCAAATTCCTCCATCTTCCGCTCAGCATATTCAATACCTCCTGATTGCTTGGTAAACTCGACGAGGACGGCGATTTCATCGGGGTTAATCGTGCCGGCCTTCACCTTCTTTGCCAACGTATGCATTGACTCATAGTTGGAATTGTTCAAGGCATAGATTACAGGCAGCGTCAACTTGCCTTCTGTCATATCATTACCCGTTGGCTTGCCTATCTCCTTCGAGTCATAATAATCGAAGATATCATCACGTATCTGGAAGATCATACCGATACGATGTCCAAACCTTTTGGCTACCTCAATCTCTTCATCAGAAGCACCTACGGAAAGGGCACCTAAGCCAGAACAGGCTTCGAACAGCGAGGCTGTCTTTTTATTAATCACCTGATAATAGGCTTCCTCTGATATCTCCTGATTAGAGATATTCGACAACTGCAGGATTTCTCCAGCGGCCAGAATTCTACCCAATTCTGCCAGGCTCTGTACGATTCTCTTATTATTTGATAAGGCCACGCGTAGAAGAGCGGTAGAGAGGATATAGTCACCCACAAGGACTGCCACCTTATTATTATAAGAAGCATTCACGGACGCCTGTCCCCTGCGTTCACTGCTCTCATCAACCACATCGTCGTGGACAAGACTGGCAGTATGCAAGAGTTCAAGTCCGAGTGCAGCATTCTGAGTGACATCAGAGATCTGACCGTAATTCTTGGCTGTCAGGAACATCAAGATAGGACGCATACGCTTGCCACCTCGCTGACGGATATGTGACAGCACATCACCAAGCAAACCTTCCTCTTCAGACAAACAGTTATTAAACAACTCGGAAAAGTTGTTTATTTCCTTCTCAATAGGTGTTTTGATAATCGATAAATAATCCATATCACACAGATTTTCGATACAAAAATAGTAAAAATGGACGTAATTCGAAGAAATTTAAGTAATTTTACACCGAAAATTAAGAAAGTTATGCAGAAATTATTTCTTTTAGACGCTTACGCGCTGATTTATCGCAGTTATTACGCCTTCATCAAGAACCCCCGAATCAACTCGAAGGGCTTGAACACAAGTGCCATTGTCGGTTTCCTGAACACACTCAACGAGGTGCTTGAGAAGGAGAAACCTACACATATCGGTGTGGCCTTCGATCCTCATGGTCCCACCTTCCGCAGCGAGGCTTTTCCTGAGTATAAAGCCCAACGTGAAGAGACACCAGAGGATATCCGCAAGGCTGTGCCGATCATCAAGGATCTGTTGAAGGCTTACCGTATCCCGATTCTGCAAGTGGATGGTTTCGAGGCTGATGACGTGATAGGAACATTAGCAGAAAAAGCCGGTTCCATCGGCGTAGAGACGTATATGCTAACACCCGATAAAGATTACGGACAACTCGTTCGTGACAATGTATTTATCTATCGTCCACGTCATGGTGGCGGTTATGAGACCATGGGGCCGAAGGAAGTTTGCGAGAAATACGGCATTCCATCGACAGAATCCGTCATCGACCTCCTGGCTTTGATGGGTGACTCGGCAGATAATTTCCCAGGTTGTCCCGGTGTCGGTGAGAAGACTGCCGTGAAACTCATCAATGACTTCGGTTCCATCGAAGGATTATTATCACGTTCATCAGAAATCAAAGGTAAACTCCGCGAGAAAGTTGAGGAGCATGTCGAGGATATCAAGATGAGTTATTTCCTTGCCACCATCAAAACCGATGTTCCCATCGACCTCGATATGGAAAGTTTGAAACTCGTGGAACCGAATGAGGACGAACTTGGTAAACTGCTCCTTGAACTGGAGATGAAGGCATTCGCAGACCGAGTTCTTAAAAAAAGTCAAAAACCGCAAAAACCTGTAAACGCACAACTCGATCTGTTTGCCGAATTTCCTATCGACGGGTCGGATCTCTCAGAAAAATCGAGTTTTGAGAGCCTTAAAACCACATCCCACAATTACAAACTCGTTGAAAATGAGGATGATTTGAAGAAACTTCGTGATTATTTCTTGACAAACAAAATTCTCAGTCTAGATACAGAAACGACATCAACGAGTCCAATCGACGCAGAATTGGTTGGTTTGAGCTTTGCCGTGAAGGAATTCGAGGCTTTTTATGTTCCCATCCCCGCAGATCGTGAAGAAGCGTTGCGAATTGTCAATATCTTCAAACCAGCCTATGAGGATCCGAAGATTTTGAAAATCGGACAGAATCTGAAGTACGACCTCGAGGTGTTGCGCAACTATGGCATCGAGTTGAAGGGACCGATGTGGGACACGATGATTGCCCATTACCTCATCCAACCTGAACTTCGTCACAACATGGACTATATGGCAGAGATTTATCTCAACTACCAGACCATCCATATCGATGAACTTATAGGTCCCAAGGGAAAGAACCAGCGTTCGATGCGCTCTCTCCTACCCTCTCAGGTCTATGAGTATGCTGCCGAAGATGCAGATATCACCCTTCGTCTAAAAAACAAACTCGAACCGGAGTTGAAGAAATATGAATGTGAAGACCTCTTTTATAATATAGAGATGCCGCTGATGCCTGTATTGGCAGAGATGGAGATGAACGGTGTCTGTCTGGATACAGCATCGCTCCAAGAGACGTCAGAAATTTTGACCAGACGCATGCTCGAATTAGAGAAGCGAATCTACGAACTGGCAGGCGGACAGTTTAATATCGCCTCACCTAAACAAGTAGGTGAAATTCTCTTCGACAAACTGAAGATTGTAGAAAAAGCCAAGAAGACCAAGACAGGGCAGTACGTCACCTCCGAAGACGTGCTCCAGCAACTGCGCAACAAACATGAGATTGTAGCAGACATCTTGGAACACAGAGGTTTAAAGAAACTCCTTGGTACCTATGTCGATGCCCTACCCTCACTGATAAACAAGCGCACAGGACATATCCATACCTCGTTTAATCAAACGATTACAGCCACAGGTCGTCTCTCATCGAGCGACCCAAACCTCCAGAATATTCCTATCCGAGGTGAAGATGGAAAGGAGATAAGAAAAGCCTTTGTGCCAGAGCCTGGTTGTCTGTTCTTTTCAGCAGACTATAGTCAGATAGAACTCCGTGTGATGGCTCATCTGTCGCAGGATGAGAATATGATCCGTGTGTTCAGCGAAGGCAAAGACCTGCATGCTGCCACAGCCGCCAATATCTATAAGAAACCCATCGAAGAAGTGACGCGTGATGAACGCACCAAGTCAAAGCGAGCCAACTTCGGTATCATCTATGGCATTACTGTCTTTGGTTTGGCAGAGCGTCTGGATATCCCTCGCGACGAGGCCAAGATGCTCATCGACGGTTATTTCGCCACCTTCCCACAGGTTCACGACTACATGGAGAAATCGAAGGAGATAGCCCGTCAGAAAGGTTACGTCACTACCCTCTTCGGACGTCGCAGATACCTGCCGGATATCAATTCTCACAACGCCACCGTTCGAGGTTTTGCAGAGCGCAACGCCATCAACGCCCCCATTCAAGGTACAGCCGCAGATATCATCAAGGTGGCAATGATTCATATCTTCAATCGCTTTAAGGAAGAAGGTATCAGGAGCAAGATGATCCTCCAGGTACACGACGAACTCAACTTCTCCGTCCTCCCTGAAGAGAAAGAAAAAGTTGAGCGTATTGTACTTGAGGAAATGCAGAATGCTATCAGTCTGGCTGTGCCACTCGTGGCTGATTCCGGCTTCGGCAACAACTGGCTCGAGGCACACTAAAGTTCTGCGATGCCACCCGTCATCGAGTGATGGAGGTCTTTCTTGGCAGGATGACCCGCATATTGGAGGCCACCGACACCTGATACATTACCCTTGATAGATTCAGAGGCGAAGCACTCGATACCCCCTACTCCACTGACGTTGGCATCGACCTCATTGGCTTTCAGATTCTTGGCATTGATATTGCCTACACCGCTACATCTGAGTTCGGCCTCGACTGCCTCACCACTCAAGGTGATACTACCTACCCCACTACATTTCACATCGACTTTGTGGGCCTTTATCTTAGTCAGGTCAAAAGTGCCGACGCCAGAATTCTCAATGTCAAGTTCATCGGTAGTCAGACTGTCCATCCGGATATCAGCCGCACCCGAGTTCTTAATCTTTTTAAGTGTCGGTGTATAGATGATAATGGTAATATTGTCACCCTTGAAAGAGACATTGTCCTTTTTATAGTTGATCTCCAGTTCACCATTCTCGTTCTCAAACTCGAAGAAGTCAATATAGTTCTCAGGTGCCGACAGCGTCACACGACTCTGGTCACTCTGCACCAACTGGATATTTCCCACCACACGACTATCCACCTTATCGAAGGCGGCCTGCGGGTACTTAGCCTTAGCAATATTCTCACTGGGTTCGATAGTTTCTGCGACATCACCGAGGTTTACTCTACATCCCGATACTGAGAGCATCAGGGCTGTCAACATTAGCAATAAATTCGTTTTCATCATCTATTCATTTTTATTTGTTATTTTGACTGTTTGACGCAGCAAGGATACAAAAAGTTGCAATCTTAACTAAAAATTTGGCTAATTCATTTATTTGCAGTACCTTTGTCGCCGAAAATAAACGTTTATAGAAGAAAATGGCATTAAAATGTGGTATCGTCGGACTGCCTAATGTGGGCAAATCGACGCTTTTTAATTGTTTGTCGAGTGCCAAGGCACAGGCAGCAAACTTCCCCTTTTGTACGATAGAGCCTAACGTGGGCGTAATCACCGTACCTGACGAACGACTGACGAAATTGGCAGAACTCGTGCATCCTGGTCGTATCGTACCTGCCACTTGTGAGATCGTAGATATCGCAGGTCTGGTAAAGGGTGCTTCGAAAGGTGAAGGACTCGGCAATAAGTTCTTGGGAAATATCCGTGAGACGGATGCGATCATCCATGTGCTTCGTTGTTTCGAGGATGAGAATATCACCCACGTGGATGGCACCATCGATCCCATCCGCGACAAGGAGATCATCGATACAGAGTTGCAACTGAAAGACCTCGAAACCATCGAGAGCCGTCTCGCCAAGACGGAGAAAGCCGCTGCGGCTGGCAATAAGGATGCAAAGATTGAGGTCACTGTTTTGAAGGCCTATAAAGAAGTATTGGAACAGGGCAAGAACGCCCGTATCGTGGAGTTTGAGTCGAAGGACGAACAAGACTGTGCCCGTAATCTCTTCCTGCTCACATCGAAGCCTGTGCTCTATGTCTGCAATGTTGGTGAGGCTGATGCCAAGAGTGGCAACGACTTTACCAAAAGGGTAGGGGAGTTGGCTCAGGAAGAGGGAGCAGAGATGATGGTGATTGCTGCCAAGACAGAAGAGGACATTGCTGAACTCGAGAGCTACGAGGATAAGCAGATGTTCTTGGAGGAACTTGGTCTCGAAGAGAGTGGTGTAAACCGTCTCATCAAGAAGGCCTACGCCCTGCTGAACCTCGAGACATTCATCACGGCTGGTGAGATGGAGGTGAAGGCCTGGACCTATAAGAAGGGTTGGAAGGCACCCCAGTGTGCTGGTGTCATCCACACCGACTTCGAGAAAGGCTTTATCCGTGCCGAGGTGATCAAGTACGACGACTATATCCAGTATGGCTCCGAGGCTGCTGTCCGTGAGGCGGGCAAACTTGCCGTCGAGGGTAAAGACTACATCGTCCAGGATGGTGATATCATGCATTTCCGCTTTAACGTATGATGAACTTACTGAATTATATCGTCTGGAATCCGGACTTAGAGGCTTTTCGTGTGAGTTTTATCACGGTGCGCTGGTATGGTCTGATGTGGATCATCGGACTGGCACTGGCCTACATCGTCGTAAAACGGCTGTATAAGGAGCAAGAGATCAAGGACGAGCTCTTTGATCCGCTCTTTCTCTACTGTTTCTTTGGCATCCTGATTGGTGCCCGCTTAGGCCATTGCATCTTCTACCAGCCACAGGACTTCCTGACCTCGTGGCAAGGCATCATGGAGATGCTGTTACCGTTCCGTATCGGCAACGACGGCAGCTGGTTAGGCCGTACGTTTGGTTTCTTCTTCACTGGCTATGCAGGACTTGCTTCGCATGGTGGTACACTGGGCTTGATGATTGCCCTGTGGCTCTATGTCCGCAGAACGAAACTGAGCATCTGGACGGTACTCGACAATATCGCCATCGCCACAGGCACTACGGCTTGCTTTATTCGCCTTGGCAACCTCATGAACTCCGAGATTATCGGCAAGATCACAGACGTGTCCTGGGCCTTTATCTTCGAGCGTGTCGACATGATGCCTCGCCACCCTGGACAGCTCTACGAGGCCATTGCCTACGCCATTCTTTTCTTTATCATGTGGTTCCTCCACAAGCGTATGCCAGAAAAGATTGGCACTGGCTGGTACTTCGGCTTCTGCCTGACCTATATCTTCACTTTCCGTTTCTTCATCGAATACACCAAGGAGA
Source organism: Prevotella sp. (assembly GCA_017965725.1). Classification (GTDB taxonomy): domain Bacteria; phylum Bacteroidota; class Bacteroidia; order Bacteroidales; family Bacteroidaceae; genus Prevotella. Next base: position 6,032 of record JAGCPK010000033.1, on the reverse strand, counting down.
TTCAGGAAACCTTCGAAGCTTCCCTCCCCATCGACATGGGACAGATACTCTCGATACCGTTTATCCTGCTTGGTGTCTATTGTATGCTAAGGGCTAAGAAGAAATCAGCAAACACTTAAGATTATCATTATAAAACACCATTTGGGCAGGGATTTACAATAATTCCCTGCCTTTTTCTTGTTTATTTCAGAAATAATCCTTATCTTTGCCCCAAACAAATGAAGGTAAACAATGTTGGTACTTCAAGATTGCATTGAAAAACTGTCTGCATTCAAGCAAACGTTTGGCAGGCAATTTGGTATTACAAAACTCGGTATTTTCGGCTCTGTAGCCAGACAAGAAAATACTGAGGATAGCGATATTGACATTGTTTGGAGGTTGAGAAACCTACATTGTCCCTGATGTATGAACTAAGAGAAAAACTAAAAGCATTATTCAATTGTAATGTAGATTTAGTAAGATTCCGTTCTACCCTTCGCCCGCTTTTTAAGTCGAACATTCTAAACGATGTGGTTTATGTCTAAAGAAGAATTAACCATAAGAGACCGATTGGAAGATATTCTTGAATCTATTGAACTGATTCAAGAATGGAGCAAAGGAATGACAGAATTAAAAGATTTCATGACCTCTCCAAATCGCGTGATGGCATTCAATGCCTGTGTTATGAGGCTACAGGTTATAGGCGAGCATGTTGGTAAGTTGCTAAAAGAAAAGAGCAAGCCACTTGATGAGTATAAAGAAATAGAGGCTTTATTCGGGTCATTTAGATGCTCTAAACGACCTGTTCGGATAATCCCTATGGGGGTATAGAGATTATCCGAACGAGTCGAAAGTGCCATCTGAATGGGTGAAAAGGACTATTTGGACGACTCAAAAGTGACCCATGTTGCGAAGGCTAAGCAAAAGTGAACATAACTACCATATTATCAAAGGATTAGGCAAACGGCTCATAATTCGCGTATTTGCGGACAGATTTCCGTTTGCTAACTGCGGCGCAAATTATGAAAAGCAGTTTGTAAAAGATTCTTCAAAGATGGTTTCATCCAGGAACACCTCATTCGGTTCACAATCGATTCTTCTCGGAATTACCAGCACCAGTGCCTTTATACTTCGACGGAGTAACATTGAAGCGATAACGCAGGGAGAGCGTAACGCAACGGGAATCGTTGTCCTCCATTTTCCGAAACATCATCCTATTGCTGTAAAGCATGACATGGTTGATGCCGCCATTGGAGAGGTCGTTACCTGTCAGTTTGACATTGAGACGGTGTTGGAAGAAGTCTTTACTGACACTAAGTGAGAGCATTGGATTAGTGCTGTCAACCCAAATGTTTGACCCTGTATTGCCGTGAGTGTGCATATTGAAGTCGGCCTGTAATAGCCAATCGTGAGGCAGTGACACTATGTTGCCCAGTTGTAAGGTCAGCATCGCATGGTTGAAGCTTTTCTTATGACCGTTAAACGTCGTCGTGAGCCACGGTTTCATCAACGATGCGTTGTATTGTGGAGTCCATGTTATCCCGTTACCTAATTTGACGTTCTTCTGTGCACCCAAAGTAATAGTAAGCCAGTCGGCATGATCGTAGTTCAAGTAAGTCACGAAATTAACCTTTGAGTCATCTTCTAGACCATCCGCCGTATAGAGAATTGGATCAACACAATGGGAGAAATTGGTCATCAAATAAAGCCACTTCCACATTACCATCGCGTTTAGGTTGTGGTACTTTACGGGCTTCAGATAGGGATTACCTGTCTGCAGATTCAAGCGATTCTCGTAGGTGACATCGCTGCTCAACTGCCAATATGAAGGGCGTGTTGTTCGCTTCGCATAACTGAAAGATAGTTGCAGATTCTTGACTGATGTAGATGCAGAAAGAGACGGAAACAGGTCGTTATATGTACGGCATTGTTCATCACGACGAATACCACTCACGAAGTACTCTGACTCCACATGTTCGTAACGCAGACCTGCCGACAACTGGAAGCGTCCCAGACGTTGGCGTAGATCCATGAAGGGAGCAATATTGCTTTCGTGCTGTTCGTTATTGCTGTTGGCAATGTATCCCTCTTGATTATCAAATCTGCTTTTCCATCGCGTATTGGTATATTCCTCACCTATCTCTATCTGTCCTTTCCACAGAGGATGGGTAACGAATAGTTTCTCAGCAAACAGTTTGCTGCGGGTCTGACTCTCTGTATTCACATCGCGGTCTTCGTACTCAGTACTTAGTTCCTGCTGCTGATTACGACTCTGCTGTCTGCGGGAAGTGTAGTCGGCGTTGAAGTCGATGCTGAGTTGACCAACTTTGCCTGTGTAATAAAGATTAGCCTGATGGATGGGGGTGTTCTTGTCGCGTCTGACGCTGCTGTTTTGCAAATGGTCGTATGCCACTCCGTTGGCCAACAGGTCATCATCGTACTCACTGCGGGTCTTTACATAGTCATATGTATTCTGGTAAAAACCACCGAAAGAGTGATTATCATTGATTTGGTAGTTGAAACCGAATCGTCCTTCAAGGAAAGGATTACGAACATGATTCTTCTGCTGATTGTTAATCACCCACAATGTATCTGCAAAGATGGTCTGTTCGAACTCGCCCTGACTCTTTCTTCTGTTATATGCCCCAAAGAGGTTGGCGAAGAGTTCCAGACCACCCGTGCGATAGGTCAGGTTGATGCGCTCGTTATTGGCATAACCACGTCCACTGCGTGACCATGATGACAATTCCACACCCAATCCTTCGCCTACCCTCCGTTTGGTGCGGATGATGATGACGGCATTCACCGATGCGTCATAGCGGGCACCAGGGTTTTGGATGACTTCTACGTTGCGGATATTGTCTGACTGGATGTTTTTCAGTTCTTGCAGATCGCGGAGTTTTCGACCGTTAACATAAATGAGCGGTGCGCCTTTACCTAAGATTTCGAAGCCCTCTCCCCGTTTTGCAATCATCGGGACACGTGTAAGTACGTCTTCAGCAGTACCTAACCGTTCCATCACAGTGCCCTCCACATTCATCATCAGCGAATTGCCTTGCAGGACTACCTTCGGACGTTCACCTTGCACTACCACACCATTCAGCGTGTAGTTATCTGGCTGCATCTTTATTGTTCCCACTTCTGGCTGGTCGCAAAGTTTGTAGACGGTCTTGTAGCCCACGTATGAGATACGGGCGAGGACGGTAGGCTGCTCGTAGGGAATGACAAAAACACCAGCCTCGTTGCTCACGCCTCCACCGATAACTGTTGAGTCTGATGGATGAAGCAGGTAAACATTGGCGTAGGGCACGGGCTGGCGGTTTTCGTCGATAATGGTGCCTGTCAGGTGGTAATCTGTCTTGTGGGTACATTCCACATATAACTCATGCTCTCCACGCTTGACGGCCCGGACGGGATAGAAGCCAATGACCTGCATGATAGCATCTGTGACAGACTTGTGCTTGATGCTGGTAGTCACGCGGAAGTCTTCCAACTCATTGTACATGAAACTGATGGTATAATCAGGTGATAGTTCGTTGAGGTCGCGCAAAGCCTCAGACATCGTAACGTTATCATAGTTGCGAGTAACCTTCTGTGCCTGGACGTCGATGAAACAGCACAGGACGATAAAAGAAATAATAAAGGGCTTCATCATCTGACCATCAGTTTACCGTCCTCTACAGCCAGATTGACCTGCTCGAACATGTTCAACTTCTCTATGACCTCTTGCAGACTATCGTCTTGATTCCATACGAAATAGAAACGGAGTTGATAGGCCTGATTATTCTGAAAATCCATATCAAGGTGATGATAGGTGGCAATGTTCTTGGCAATGCTATCGAGTGTGACATTGTCGAAAACGACAGGTCTAGACTTGACGATGGTATCAGTTGGAAGAGCTTGAGATACGGTGACTGCTGATTGGGGCTTTTCTACTTCCGTTACTGGGCGCTCCTCATGCTGCGCCTGGCGCACGATGTGAACTGCCGCAAAGGCAATACCTGATAGCGTTAATATGCCAAAAATCATGGCAGCCACCTTACGCCACGTATGCATGAGGCGCACCGAGGATATATGCTGCTGAGCGAACTGCTGCCATGCTTCATCCACATCGGGCACTTGGTCAAGGTCGTCCATCATGGCCTCTATCTCCTGGTCGGAATACTTGTAGGGCTCTTCCTGCATATCGCGGTAAAGCTGTTTGTTGTGGTCGTTTGTTTTCATAAGCCTTTCGGATTAAAACGGTTCCTGATTTCTTTCAAGGCGTGAGAAAGATGTTTCCATACGGCCACGCGGCTGATACCTTCGGAAGAAGCTATCTCCTCATAGCTATACCCTTCAGTGAAACGGAGGCGGAAGATGCGCTGCTCTTGTTCTGTCAGATGACTGACGACAAACTCAACGATGTCGGTCATGAACTCGTCTTCATCCTCTGCATCAGACGGCTGCTCTGCAGGTGCAGCCTCTATGCGGTGTCTCATTTCTTGATGGCGGATACGCTTCAGACACTGGTTGCGAACGCTCGTCAGCAGGTAGCGTTCCTCTGTGTCGGGCATCAGCACCGTCCGCCCACGGAGCAGTTCCTCAAAGATGTCGCTGACCACATCCTTGCTCTCCTGCTCATCGTAGAGGATCGTGCGTGCCACCCTCAGCATCTTGGCGTAGTGCTGCTTGAACAGCCTTTGGATCATTCCCGAGCTTTGCTCGCCTACCCGTAGCCTTTCATGTCTTTCCATCACGTCTTTTTATAGTAATACCCTTCAGCCGTTCGAAATGCTAACCACATAACAAACTTTTTTGTTGCGAAGTTACGGAAAGACGGCACAAAAAGCCCTCTGCAAAGCCAAGAAAGCGGCTGCGGAGGGTGCAGGTCTTAAACTAGTTAAAGAGTTTTGCCTATTTCTTGCTTTCGAACGTGATTGACTTGCGAATCGTGCTCAGATAGTTAGGGGTGATACAAAGGAAGGAGGCGAGGTCTTGTAAGTCAAGATGCTCAACAATGCCGGGGCAACGCTGCAGCAGCAACTCATAGCGTTCGCGGGCTGTGGCACGATGAAAGTCTTGATAGCGTGCCTTGAACTGGTTGAGCATGTGCTCGCCTATAACAGCACGCAGTTCCATGTTCTTGATGCTCTGACGGAAGAAGCCAAACAACTCCTCACCGCTAACCCTCCATACACGGCAGGACATCATGGCTTCGATGGTAGCCTGGGAAGGTTGGCCTGACAGGACGCAAGGATAATCAGCCACGAATTCGCCCTCAAACGAGAACCATGTGAGATGATTGCGCTCGTCGCTGATGCCTCGCGTGATGTACTTGAAGCACCCCTCGGTGACGAAGCCGAACCATCGTGCGGGGTCGCCTTCGCGCTCCAGCTGGTCGCCCTTGCGGTAAGTCACCTCCTTCCCCTCGCGCTCGCAAAACTCGCGCAGCGCCTCAATGTCAATACTGTTTTTCCCGAATTTCTGTTCCATCGTCAGTGGTTGTGTTTGATTCAATCGGCTGTTATTGCCACAAAGGTTCACTCTCCCATCCGCGAGGGAAGCCCATGGCGGTGACGTCGATGGACGGGTAGGCGGCGAGAAGGGCATCGACTTTCGCCTTCATGTTGTTGTTGGGTGAAATGATGTTGAGGAAATACTTGATGATGCAAAGGCTGAAATAGACTTTCCGCTGGTTGACGGGAATGGTAATCCAAGGGCGGGTCATGCGCCGCTGGGTCAGCACTTGCAATGCAAATGTACGATTCCATACGCGAGCCTGTCAAAACGATACATATCCAGAGACTGATTGAAGGCGGCACCGGACTTGAACACATGATTCTCCTTCGGTGTGGTCAGGAGGGGATAAAGGTATGCACTGAATCTGTAGTAGCCGATGTGGCGGAGGTAGTTCTCCGTCCGTGTGACGTTCTCGACGTGGAGACCGCGCGACTGTAGCAATGCCGTCAACTGGGCGGGCGATGTGTAGGTCTTTGAATAATGTGCCATAAGAAAATAAAACGACCCGCCGATTTAAGCATTGTGAAGAGGCTTGGCGGGTTCTCGTGGGT
>JAGCPK010000032.1 GCA_017965725.1 Prevotella sp. | reverse complement strand
TAGTCGTTTGTCAGATGCTCATAGCGCAGTCCTACCTGTGCATAGACTTTGCCAAAAGAGCGACCATACTCCAGGAAGGCAGCTGATGATTTCTCATTAATCTCTGTGTCGGTGGTCTTCACAGGCACATAGTCGCTAGCCATAAACGAGTAGGCGTCGGTGCGATGATTATAGCTATATTCGCCACCCAGAGAGAGATTACCTTTCCAAACAGGATAGGAGAGGATGAGTTTTGTGGCCCAGAAGTTGTTGCCGCTGAGGGTGTTGCTCTCGATGGTACGAGGAGCTGTAGTGTCTCCAGATGCAGGGGATGTCTGCTCCGTGGTACTACCAGGCGTCTTGGTGTCGTCAAAGAGTCCGTCGATATTGAGGTCGATACCCAGATTGCCCACCTTGCCATTATAGTAGGCATTGAAGATGTGTTTGCTGAAACTCTCATCCTGCCAAATGCGACTTTCTGAATGCTCCGTGTATTTGCCGTTCACGTAGTTGTCGGTAAAGAACATACTGTTGAAGTCGCTGCTGGGGTGGCGGTCGTATTTATAAAAGGCACCGAAGCTGTGGTTCTCATCGACCATATAGTTTAGCTGCAATTGCGGTGAATAACCCTTCCAGATGCTCTTCGATTCCTGCGAGTTGTTGCTCTGGATGTAATCCGGGCCTACAAAGTAGGTGAGCTCATGCTCCTGCAACGATTTTGCATGACCGTAGCGCCCTGCCCACAGCGAGGCGGTAATGTCGAGACCGCCTGTGCGGTAGTTCACATCCAGGTTGTTCGTCAGCGTGTGACCATACTGGTATATGCCACTGAAATAGTCCTGAAACGAGAAACCTTCGCCCTGTGCCTTCTTTAGCGTGATGCGAACTACGGCTTTGGTCGATGCCTTATAGCGGGCACCAGGGTTCTGAACTACATCTACATGCTGGATTTGGTCAGAACGCAGGCGAGAGAGTTCATTCAGATCCTGTACCTTACGACCATTGATATATACCTCAGCATCGCCGCGTCCCAGCACCGTCACACTACCGCCGCGTTCAGTCTCAATCGATGGTATCTTTCCTAAGGCATCGCTTACGGTTCCGGCTTTCTCCAAGATGGTTCCAGCCACAGTGGTACGCATGGCATCACCTTTGGCATGTGTCTTGGGCAGCTGACCTTTTACTACAACTTCGCTGAGCAGTTGCGTGTCCTCCTTCATCTGGATAGTCAAGTCCTGACCTGCCTTTATATATAAGGTTTGATAGCCCACACTAGTCACCTTAAACAGGCCCTCGTTAACATCCGTCACAATCTTAAACACACCCTGTTCGTCGGTCATGCTTCCCTGAACAAAAGCAGAGTCGGGCAGCGACAGCAGTACTACATTTACAAATGGCATTGGTTCGCCCTTCTCGTCAATCACTCGTCCGCCAAAGTCTTGAGTCTTGGCGAAGCTCATCATTGTCATCATTATTGCAGCCATCAGAACTGCTAGTCTTACGTTAATTCTTTTCATCTTTTCAAATTTATATTTTTCTTATTTTTTATTCTTTATATCCCCGCCGCCCAAGAAACACCGAGTTTCGCGGTTTTCGACCGCAAAGATATGACATACTATTTGATTCTCCTAATTTCTGGGATATACGGTGTAAAAATGTGACGAATGGCTAATTGCTACTCATTCTCTGACGCTCTGCCTGTCCGGCACCAGTGCCCTTGTACTTGCTCTTCGAGGCGTTGAAGGTGTAGCGCAGCGAGATGTTCAGACGGTGGTTGCTGCGCACCGCGTTTTCTGTCATCTGATAACCGCCACAGTCCATGTGTATGGTCTGAGTGCTACGCTGCAACACGTCGTTGATGCTGGCACGCAGACAGAGAGCGTCATTCTTCAGCCAATATTTCTGAACCACGAAGCCAAGATTATATGAGGCAGACTGCATCCGGAAGTTGATGACATCACCCTTGGTCATGATGTTCATGTTGGCCTCCAGTTGCCAACGGTGCGGCAGACGGAAGGTGTTGTTCAGGTCGATGAAGAAGATGGGCTTCGTGTAGGTCTCCTTTACCTTACCTGTTTCTGAGCGCGGATCGTCAAATTCCATCGTGTTCCAGAACTTCTGTCCACCAACAGTCCAGTTGGGGCTCCAGATGCCGAAGGTGGGATTGGCAGAGAGGAAGACGGCCAGATTGCGCACTGGGTCTGCCAGATTCACGCGTTTAATCATAATCATCCCCTCGTTATTATATGCGCAAGGCAGTTGTGTCAGCGTGTTATCGCGACGCTCGTAGGCCGCAAAGAGGTTCAACCACTTATAGCGGGCATTGAGGCTCACCTCTTGCATAGTGGCGTTTTTCAGCGTCGGATCACCCTGCAACAGCGTGTAGGAGTTGATATAGGTGATGCGGTCGCTCAGACTGTTATAGTCGGGACGGATGGTCTTGAAACTATAGGCTACCGAAGTCTGCACGGGTCCGAACTGTCTGGCCCACGACAGACTGGGGAAGAACTCGTCTTGATAGCGCGTCATATTGTTGGCAGCATCGAGATGATCTGTATAGTCGAACCCCACATGCTCATAGCGCAAACCTGCACTGAAGTTACCCACCTTCTCCAGGTTGAAGTTATAGGCCACGAAGGCAGCTATATTGTTCTCCTTCACCTTCGAGTCGGAAGTTGGCAGGGGATAATTGGTGATGCTGGAACTGTTTTCGCGTGTTACAAACGAGAGCTCCGTACCTGCCTCTAATTGTCCTTTCCAGATGGGGTATGTCAGCACGAGTTTCGTAGCCCACAAAGCTGTGAAAGTGCTATTGTCCTGCTCCATCGCGTTGTGGTCAGTATGATTAACGAGTTCGTTGATATGATTATCCACGTTAGTCTTGTCCGTCAGGAAATCCACGTTCAGGTCAATTCCCATTTTACCTACCTTACCATTGTAATACGCATTGCCTTCCCAATTATAGAAGGTGTGGCGATGCTCGTCTTGAGTAGAATAATTATGCTCCTTCTTCTGGAGCGGCTGGCGCTCGATGTCTGTCTCCACCATCAGGTCTGTGGTGGCGTTGAAACGGTCATTGCGTTGGATTCTGACGCCAACAGAGTGGTTTTCGGCTATCTGCCAGTTGAACCCCAGGTTATAGTCAATCCCATTGTTCTTAAAATGATTCCTCGAATGAGAATTCTGAACGATGTTCAAGACTCCCTTATCAGTAGGCAGATAGTTCGACTGGTCATCATAGTAAAGTGACGTCTGGTCCCATTTCCAATAGTTCACCATACCAAATAGGTCGAGGTTGTTATGGCGGTAGCGCAGGTTCAGCTGGGCACTGGGGTCGCTCTCGCCAAACCTCAGATCCTGATTCAGACCTGTATTCACGTCGAAACCGAAACCGTCGCCCTCTCTGCGGATGGTCTTGATCCTCACGACAGATGATATCGTAGCATCGTATTGCGCACCTGGATTGGTAATCACTTCCACACTCGCAATCTCCTCTGAACGCAGCCGTTTCAGTTCTTCTTTGTCGTGCATCTTGCGGCCATTAATATAAAATATAGGTGTACCCTTGCCCAGCACTTCCAGTTCGTCGCCCTTCAGAGTCATACCAGGCACCTTGGCCAACATCTCCTTGGCTGTTCCCGAGGTTCCAAGAATAGTCCCCTGGATGGTGGTTACCATCGAGTTGCCCGTCAGTTTCGTCTTCGGCATCTGTCCTTTTACGATAATTTCGTTCAATAATGGCAGGTCTTCCTCCATTTGGATGGTACCCACATTCGTACCTTTTACATCCACGTATTGCGTACGATAGCCGATAAACGAAAGTCGCAAGATGCAGCACGCATCTGTTGTCTGAATCATAAACGCACCATTCTCGTCGCTCGTAGCACCCTGGATATAGGTAGAGTCTGCCGAAAGCAGTGCCACACTTACAAATCCGAGTGGCTCACCATTCTGATCTATTACTCGTCCACCTACCTCCTGAGTCTTGAGCACTGCTCGACCTCTGTCGCGACTCGACATAGCTGATGCAAGCATCGCTCTGTTCTCGCTGCTCCATCGGTTGGCCTGAGCTGTCAGG
>JAGCPK010000031.1 GCA_017965725.1 Prevotella sp. | reverse complement strand
ATGATGTACCTTTGCACCCGATAACGACAAAACATTGTCAATGTCACCGGACTTGTAGCTCAGTTGGTTAGAGCAACAGACTCATAATCTGGAGGTCGTAGGTTCAAGCCCTACCTGGTCCACTTCCCCTTTACCATACTTGATTCTCTAGCGGGTAATTATACCAGTCGAGGCTATTCTTATGATTCTCTACCCATTCACCGAATGAGTGGCCCTCTATCATATAGGCTCCATCCATAGACGCCGTGCCATCCTTTGCATGCTTTCTGAAGCCAATCTGATAACCCTCTAATGGATACTGAAAGTAAGAAGTGGGAATCTTCAACGCCCAAGGGAGGGTCTTGAATTCTAAGTTATCATAATTATAGAACACCTGTGCGTTCTTAAACTCATCCAGGTGCGTTTCAATCCTGTTGGCCATGTAATATGTGACGATAAAGGGATCTATCATTTCCTGAGTGAAATTATTCAGGCCATTATCGTTCTTGAAATAGATGGTATAATCGGCATCCTTGGCGTATGTCTGTTCATATTGATCCGTAAACGACCTCTTCACATTATATTTTTTACGTGTGAAATCATCGTTGATAGTTTCGATTTCAGTGTCCATAGCCCAGTGTGCATCGACAAAGAGGTTAAGTACAGCCTCTCCGTTTCTGCCCTTCTGGAGAATATCATCACTTTCGATGAGTCCATACGACAGTTTCGGCACATTGACATTCAATGTCTTCCCATCTTTGGCTACGATGCTGTCGATGTCCTGGTAGCGATAGCCCACCAATCGGATGGCGCCGGCAATTTGTCCTGAAGCACCTACTGCCAATAATGTCAGATGCACGTCCATCTGTTTCTGTCCCGTACGTTCCAAGCCGATACGTATCACCAGATCATTGTAGTCAAAGTCACCTGCTGCAGGGAAATTCTCCTCGTAGCAGTAAGTATAAGCCATAATCCTAGGCGTTGTCGAACGGGGTTGTTGCTGTGTGGCTGTCGGACTGGAGAAATCTATAACGCGCTCCGTTGCACTGAAACTGGTCACGGTGTAGGTGCCGTCTTTGTCTATCAGAGCCGCAAAGAGCGTGGTCAGTGTCGAAGGCACAGATACAGACAACGTCAGTTGCTGTCCTTCTTTCACGAATGTCCGTCCCATCATCTCCGCCTCTGCTGAGGTGATAGGGTCGGCATTGTATATCTCCAGCCTCTGGGCTCCTACGTTCGCATTTACAGTAAATTGATAATTACGACTCGTTACCAGTTGCCACGTATGGGTAACGTCAATACTGTCAACGGGCGAGACGCGCCTCCAATATTCCTTGTTCTTAGCTTCGTCGTACTCAATCTCCTTACTGCATGAAACGAAACCATATACCATGATTAGGGCAATAATGATAACCGGTTGAATATAAATCTTCATCTTCATAAATAAACACCTTGATTTTGCTGCCAAAATTACTAATTTTCTCGCTAAATTGACACAAACATCATCCCGTTTTTACAGAATTTAACTACAATAGTGATGCCGCTTAGGAAATAATGTGTAATTTTGCACTTATATAATAATAGGTATAAAAAATAGAATGTCAACAGAAGCAAGTTCTTTTTGTTTTCTCTCATTTTATATACAAATCCTATCATTTTATCGACAAATGCGCAACAGTTAACTTATTTTAACCGACGAATTGTTGTTTTTTATCGATAAATGTCGTAATTTTGCCGTCGATTTCATTAAGGATCTCAATAACAATAATCTCATTGGTCGATAAAATTCGGCCGTTCGTCGATAAAAATCGCTAAAAAATATCCAAATTATTAATTAAAACTTTTATGAAGATGAAAAAGTATTTGATGACAGGAATCGCAGCGCTAGCACTTTGCGCTGGGTTCACAAGCTGTTCTCATGATCTTGAGTCTCTGAGCGAGGATGAAATCAACGAGCTCCAGGCAAAAAAGATTGTGGACAACTACAACAAGGCCTTTAAGGCTTACATTGGTGGTGAAGTCGCTCCCAATCAGACATGGGGCTTCGGTGTTGTTGACACACGTACACGTACAGAAAACGCCAATGCCAACGAGTGGGCAGATCCCGACAAGGAATATGGTGGTTTGCTCGTTCCTCCCGCTATTACTCCTACGCAGGCTGCTGTCGTGAAGGCATACTTCCAGAATGTTCCTAATCTTGGTTATAAAGATCCTCAGTGGAGCAACTATTTCATTCAGCAGGTGTATAAGGGCAATCCTGAAACAGCAGGTGCCAATTCTCCTGAGAAGTATTTAGCTGCTGATGGAGAGAACTACATTCTTGCCTCTGACCACATGGATCACCTTCTGGCTATCGATCCTGATAGAAATCTTGTTGATCACATCAACAACTTCAATCACGGCGATTGCAGTCCAAATGGTGATGTACTTGACAACGGTCAACATGTCGGCGGAACGCACCATACTGACAAGATTATGTATATGATGAACTCTACGACCAAGTCTTTCGCCTACCATAATAGCGACGGTTCTTTATACCACACTGAATACACTGGACTGGTTGGTTGGGAAACGATTCATAATTGGGCACTTACTAATTACACGGGTTATGATGGTTGCCTGAATGACACGTGGAACCGCTCATACATGGGCTTCGACTTCGAGCAGATTGTTGGAGATGATGTGTATGCAAAGAATGTAGACTGGAATCGTTATACTGCCCCAGAAAATCAAGTGGAAGGTGTGGAGTATATTAATAATTTCCCTGTTACTGGTTATAAATTCTATACATTTGAAGGAAATAACTATAATTATCTGATTACTAACAGAAATCAGTATGCAGCAGACAAAAATGAGACATCTTTTATAGGGAAATATAATAACAAGGTTTCAACACCTGGTATTGCAGATTTCGATAACGTACCAAATAACGACGTTATACGTGAATTGCTAGGGAAGGGCTATCTGCCTGTTGATGGCACTGCAGATAAGACTTGGGTTAAGGTTGGTGGTACTGCAGACGGTTACTTCAGCGACTGGATTGTGACGCTAACTGAGGCTAAGACCAATAATACACCAACTCCCACTACTTGGTCTATCCGTGTGATGGCTGAGGACCTGAGTGCAACAGAGGCTTCTGACTTCGACTTCAACGATGTTGTCTTCGATGTGACATATACTGAAGGCCAGAGCACCGCAACCATTACTCTTCGCGCTGCTGGTGGTACACTTCCTCTCAAGATTGGTAGTACAAATGGAAATGGTGGTTTCGAGGTTCATGAGGCATTTGGTAACTATCCGACTACCACAATGATCAATACTAATTGGACTGGTTCAAATGGTGCTAATGATGTGACTGCTTCTCCACAAACCATTTCATTCTCTGCAACTGACGAGGCATCATTCTTAGCTGCTGTTAATGCTATTAGGATAGAGGTGAGAAAAACACTTCCAAATGGACAATATCAGTGGTTCTTGATTACAGCTGAACAGGGTGAGCCTGCTGGTAAGTTTGCTGTTCCCACAACAGTCAACTGGTGCTCTGAGCGTTCAAGCATTAAAGGCGAATATCCTCTCTTTGTCACTTGGGCAACTTCAGACGATGCTTGGGATTTCATTTGGTGGTAATTTGACATCAAATACTTCAATATAATATTATGGTAAGGGAGCGGCTGCGTGAGTAGCCGCTCCTTTTTTGATGTCTTCTTGATGGTTTTCCTGAAATCTGGTTTGCATCATTGCACACCCTGCAAAATATTCCATCAAATGCGAGGGAAAAGATTCTGAGTTGGTAATATATTCCCCTAAAAGCGGGGGAATATATTTTGGGGTCGGAATATATTCCCTTAAATTCGGGGGAATACTTTTTGGGTTGAGAATATATTCCCTTAAAATTGAGGGAATAATTTTCGGGTTTGAAATATTACCCATCGAAATCGCTGGGTAATATTCTGATGTGGAGATGATATGCCCTGAATCTCAGGCAGATAATCCTGACTTTAGAAGGAATTAGTGTAAGGAAGACACAAAAAGTTAAGTTAAAATTTGGATGTTTCGGAAATAATGCTTACCTTTGCAGCGTGAAAATCATGATTCATTGAGAATTAATTCATAGTGGAAATATCAAATACTTTAAATAAACTAAATTATCTTGAGGGAGCGCCTGCGTGAGTAGCCGCTCCTTTTTTTATTGTGAAAACTTGGAAAAGTGAAAAGATTGTTGTAACTTTGCGCTCTGTATGGTACTGAATTGGATTTGGGTGGCGTTTTTTATCGTCGCATTTGTGATTGCACTGGTGAGACTGGTGTTCTGGGGAGACTTCGAAGTGTTCCCAGCTATGATGGATTCGACGTTCTCTTCGTCGAAGACCGCGTTTGAAATCTCCTTAGGTCTGACAGGTGTGTTGTCACTTTGGCTTGGCATCATGAAGATTGGCGAGAAGGGAGGCGTGGTGAATGTGTTGGCAAGACTGCTGAGTCCGATATTTACCAAACTATTCCCTGATATCCCCAAGGGTCATCCAGTCACAGGTAGCATCTTTATGAATATCGCAGCCAATATGCTGGGGCTCGACAATGCTGCCACGCCCTTAGGTCTGAAGGCGATGGAACAGTTGCAGGATCTGAACACCAAGAAAGATACGGCGACGAACCCGATGATCATGTTCCTCGTGCTGAACACGAGTGGTCTGACGCTGATACCTATCTCTATTATGGTCTATCGTGCCCAGATGGGTGCCGCCCAGCCCACAGATATCTTCATCCCGATCTTGTTGGCGACGTTCTTCTCGACGCTGGCAGGCATCATCATCACAAGCCTCTTCCAGAAGATCAACCTGCTGAACCGCACAATCCTGCTCACCTTAGGTGGAGCAGCACTGGTGGTGGCTGGTGTCATCTGGGGCTTCGGACAGTTGGATTCTATATTAATGAATAAGGTGAGCACCTCGACAGCCAACATCATGCTGATGACAATCATCGTGGCATTCATCCTCGCAGGCATCCGTAAGAAGGTGAATGTCTATGACGCCTTCATCGAAGGAGCGAAGGAAGGCTTTACGACAGCGGTGAGGATTATTCCTTATCTGGTGGCTATCCTTGTGGGCATCGGTGTGTTCCGTGCCTCTGGAGCGATGGATATGCTCATCGACGGCATCAAGTGGGGCGTGGAGGCCTGTGGCGGAAATACCGACTTCGTGGGAGCTCTGCCAACGGCTCTGATGAAACCGCTCTCAGGCAGTGGCGCCAGAGGAATGATGGTGGATGCAATGACAACATATGGCGCTGACTCGTTCATAGGTCGCCTGAGTTGTATCTTCCAAGGCTCGACGGATACCACGTTCTATATCCTTGCCGTCTATTTCGGTAGTGTGGGTATCGTGAAGACCCGTCACGCAGTGGCCTGTGGCCTGCTGGCCGATCTCGCTGGCATCATCGCAGCGATAGCCATCGCATATTTCTTCTTCAGTTAGACTATGGCAGATCTGAAATCACTCGCAAAGGACACAGCCATCTATGGATTGAGCAGTATCGTAGGTAGGTTCTTGAACTATCTGCTGGTACCGTTATATACTTACTACATGCCTCACGAGACAGGCGACTATGGCATCAGTACGAATGTCTATGCCTATACTGCCCTGATACTGGTGCTGCTCACCTTTGGCATGGAGACCACGCTTTTCCGCTTTGCCAATGACGAGAAGAGCAAACCCGATACCGTCTTCTCGACAGTGATGGCAGTGGTGGGGTTGTTGACGCTGGTGTTCTTGTTGTGTATCTTCGGACTCATCGGACCCATCAGTAGTGCCCTGGGTTATGCGGAGCATCCTGACTATCTGTTGATGATGGCTGTGGTGGTGGCTCTCGATGCGCTGCAGGCCATCCCCTTCAGTTATCTGCGTTTCCAGAAGCGGGCCATCCGCTTTGCCTCGTTGAAGATGCTCTTTATCATTCTGAACATTTGTCTGAACCTCATCTATTTCGTGCTGTTGGGTAAGACGTCAGTCTTTTATGTATTCTTTATCAACCTGCTCTGTACGGGCTTTATCACCCTGTTTTTCGTTCCAGACCTCTTCAAGATCCAGTGGCAATTCGACGGAGCATTGTTGCGCAGGATGTTCAGTTACTCTTGGCCCATCCTGATATTAGGTGTTGCGGGTATCCTGAATCAGGTGGCAGACAAAATTATCTTCCCACTGATCTATCCGGATAGGGCTGAGGCTGATATTCAGTTAGGAGATTACGGTTCCTGTGTCAAGATAGCCATGATTATGGCGATGATAACGCAGGCTTTCCGCTATGCCTATGAACCCATCGTCTTTGCCAAGAACAAAGATGCAGACAAGTCGGAGTACTACGCTTCAGCGATGAAATACTTCATCATCTTCACGCTGTTGGCCTTCCTCGTAGTGATGGGCTGGATGCCTGTATTACAATATATTATAGGTGCCAAGTATCGTGCTGGCCTCGGTGTGGTGCCTATCGTGATGATGGCAGAGATCTTTATGGGCATCTATTTCAACCTGTCGTTCTGGTACAAACTCATCGACAAGACCATTTATGGGGCGTGGTTCTCGTTGGCAGGTTGCATCGTGCTAATAGCCATCAACATCATCTTCATCCCCAAGATCGGCTACTGGGCCTGTGCATGGGGAGGTCTGGCTGGTTATTTCACGTCAATGACGCTCAGTTACGTTGTAGGTCAGAAGAAGAATCCCATCCCCTATCCTATGAAGGATATCGTCATCTACTTCATATCTTCTATGGCTTTATTTGGCATGATGATGTGGTTTGCCCGTCATACGGAGTGGCCAGAATGGGTGTTGTTCCTCATCAACAATTTCTTTATCCTGGGATTCATATACAGGATTATCAAGAAGGATCTGCCCCTCAGCCAGATTCCCATTATTGGTAAAAAGTTCAAGAAAAAATAAAATAAGAAATGAAGAAATTACTGTTTACGCTGTTTGCTACTTGCGCACTGACATCAGCCAAGGCTGATGAGGGTATGTGGACACTGTACAACCTGCCTAATGCCGTCTATGAGACGATGAAGCAGGAGAATTACGAACTGCCATACGGTGCGCTTTATGAAGGCGACGATGCTGTGAAGAACTGCGTGGTGCTCTTTGGAGGCTTCTGCTCTGGGGTCGTGGTGTCACCCGACGGACTGGTGTTCACCAATCACCATTGCGGTTTTGAGTCTATCCGTAGCCACTCCACCGTGGAACACGACTATATGCTCAACGGTTTCGTGTCAAACTCGTACGAAGAGGAACTGCCCAACAACGATCTCTTCGTGAGTTTCATGGTGGAGCAGAAGGATGTGACGAATCAGTTGGATTCACTTGGTCTGAACACGATCTCCGAAGACAAGAGAGGCCATTTCATCGACTCTCTGGCGAATGTCTTCCAGAAACAGGTGCGCGCCCAGGATTCTACCCTTCGTGTCGAACTGAAACCCTACTACGAGGGCAATAAATACTACCTCACCACCTATCGCGACTACAATGATGTACGCTTGGTGTTTGCCCTGCCCAAGTCGATGGGTAAGTTTGGCGGTGAGACTGACAACTGGATGTGGCCCCGTCAGACCTGTGACTTCAGCGTGTTCCGCATCTATGTCGATCCGAAGACAGGCGGGCCAGCCAAATACTCCAAGGACAATGTACCTTATCATCCGAAGAAGTGGGCCCCCGTGTCATTGCAGGGCTATGTGCCTGGCTCATTCTCGATGACT
>JAGCPK010000030.1 GCA_017965725.1 Prevotella sp. | reverse complement strand
TCGGAAATCGCTGTTCGTGGAGTAATAGAAGTAATGATAGTACTGTTCAGGATGGCGGTTCACGTAGTCGTGGGCCAGCGAGTCGATTTGCCGACACAGCGCCCTACCCTCTTTCTCATACTGGGCAGGCAGGAAGTAATGGGTGCCTGTGGTCTTGCCCGCATTGTTATCAGAGAAAGCCATAGCATCGATTCCGCCATCAGGGCCGATATTGTCTTCATATCCCTCGTCGTGCTGCCAATAGATAGGATAGATATTTGCACCTTTGTATTGTTTGACAGACTCCAGCGCGGGTTCTACTATTGCTTTGACGGCTGCGGCGTCAAGTTGCTTCATGTCATTTCTTGCGACGTCTTTGGGCTCATAATATTCATGGTAGTAATAGTATTCTGCTTTCAAGGCGTCGTAATCAAACAGGGCTTTATCAACGTCAAAAAACATACTCCTATAATTGCTTTTGAGCAAAGAGTATTTGATGGAATCTGTCCCGTCCTTGTGGTATTCGTACATGTAACTCTCAGAAGCATCTTTTCTCGCGTTGGCAAAAGCGTTGCGTATGGCGTCGATGTCACTGGGCGTCAGTTGTTCATTAAATTCAATATGCCAAGTGTGACCAATGGCATCATAGTTGGCCTGCGAGTACCAGATCTGATAACGATCCTGTTTCTTGAAATACTCATCCAACTGACGGAGTTGTCCGAATGCCGTCGTTGTCAGCGCGAGGAAGCATAAAAGTATATAGCGTCTGTTCATAATGCTTTGTTTTTAATTCTTCATCTGTTGTCTGATCTCCTCATGCAGTCGCATGCCACGCTGTCGGATGTCCTCTACCTGGGCCTCCATCGCCACGAGGGGGTCAGTATCCTCTACCTGGGCCTCCATCGCTACGACGGGGTTAGTGTCATCTATACCCGTCATCCTCGACAGGTCGCTCTGCTTATCATAGGCTTTCACATTTGCAATGACAGACGAGGATAGGGTCTTGATATTGGTGGGCTCCGCTTCTGAGGTGGGTATCAGTTCCACGAGTTGCATGACCACTTTACGCTGCTTCTTCACAGGCTTCTTCACGGGCTGCACTTCGGCTTTTGCCACCTTCTGCTGCGGTTCTTCCGTGACGGATCCTGGCTTTTCGACAGGCTCTCCTTCGATTTGCTGTGGTGTGGGTTGCTGGATAGTCTGCTGCGCCACGACGGGCTCTTGCGGGGTCTGTTCCTTTCCGAAGTGGAAGACGATGAGCAGGGCGATGCTGGCAGCAACGGCAACAGCAGCATAGAGCCACAGGCGTTTCTGTCTGGCGACAGGTGCCGTCTCGGCTTTCTCGAGGCGTTGCATCAGCCGTTCGTTCAGGTCGGCAGGCATCGGTGGCATTTTCTGCTCCCGCCGGCTGACGGCTTGGCGTAGGTTCTTATCGTTTTTGAGTTCGTCCATAATTCAGAGCGTTTTGATGATTCGATAGAGTTTCTTGCGGATACGGCTCAACTGGGAACCGACGGTAGAAGTGATGGAGCCTGTGACGTAGGCGATGTCTGCTAGGCTCATATTGTCGTAGTAGAACATACTCACGATGGCCTGTTCGTGGGGCGGCAGTTTGGCTAATGCCTGTTCCAACTGCTGGATGGTCTGCTCGTCCTGTGGCGCATCGTCGGGGGCTTCCAACATGTCAGTGCCCTGGTCGCTGTCTTCTAAATATATGATGGTGGGCTTTTTGCCTCTGATGAAGTTGAGTGACTCGTGGTAGGCGATGTGGCTGAGCCATGTGGCAAGCGATGCCTGACGGGGATTGTAACCCTCGATGCCCCGCAGGGCTTTGACAAACACATCCTGATAGACCTCTTCGGCATCCTCATGGCTCGGCACGATGCGCTGCACCATACGGAACACCATCGGACCATACGTGGAAAGTAGCCGTTGACAGGCGGCAGACTTATGCTGCCGCAGGTCGCTGATCAGGATGGTTGCGTCTTGTTCCATGTTATGGCCTTCTACCTATATATACACACAAGAAAGAGAAATATTGCAAGAATGACGAACTTTTTTTTCAAAAAACGTGCAGTCCTGGGTTAGGGCTGCACGTCTGATGATGAGAGAGAATGATTTTACTTGTTATCAACAGCACTCTGCTCGATGGGGAGACAGCGCTTGTAGTTCTCAATGTATTTCTCGAAACCTGCGACATCCTCGGGGGTGGGGGCGATGGAGACACCCGTATTACCTGCGAAGACGACGTTCTCAAGGTAGTCGGCAAGATTGAGTTTGTTGGGATTGTTTACAACATAACCAGCCAACAGGGCGATACCCCAGGCACCACCTTCACCAGCAGTCTCCATGACGGAGATGGGGCTGTTGAGGGCTGCTGCCAGCATACGCTGACCTACACCTGCCGTCTTGAAGTAACCACCATGTCCTGTGATGCGATCCACGCGGATCATCTCTTCCTTGAACAGGATGTCGTTACCAATCTTCAACACACCGATGGCTCCGTAGAGTTGGGCCCGCATGAAGTTGGCGAGGTTGAACTTGTCGTTGGCAGAACGTACGAAGAGGGGGCGTCCGTCAGCGAGTCCTGTGACAGGCTCACCACTGACGTAGTTGTATGCCATCAGACCTCCGCAGTCGGTATCTCCCTCCAAGGCCTTGTTGAAGAGTTTGCCATAGAGTTCATTCATATCTACCGGAATGCCAAGCAGTTGCTGATATTCCTTAAACAGTCCCACCCAGGCATTGATGTCGCTGGTACAGTTGTTACAGTGTACCATTGCCACAAGGCTACCGTCAGGTGTCGTCACCATGTCAATCATCTCGTAGGGTTTGCTCAGCGGCTTCTCCAGCACAATCATCGAGAAGGATGAGGTACCTGCACTGACGTTACCCGTGCGCTGCTTGACGGCGTTGGTGGCAACCATACCTGTGCCTGCGTCGCCTTCAGGAGGACAGACGGGGATACCAGGCTTCAGGTGTCCGGAGACATCGAGTTTCTTGGCACCTTCTGGTGTCAGGAATCCAGCGTTCTCACCTGCATTCAGACTCTTGGGCAGGATGTCGAGCAACTTCCAGGAGAAGCCCTTCGGGGCGATGAGGTTGTCAAACTTCTTCACCATCTCGGCATCGTAGGTCTTCGTGGCGGGATCGACGGGGATCATACCTGATGCGTCGCCTACACCCAGCACGAACTGACCTGTCACCTGCCAGTGGACATAGCCTGCAAGGGTTGTCAGATATTTGATGTCAGCGACATGCTCGTCATTGTCGAGGATGCACTGATACAGATGACTGATGCTCCAGCGTAAGGGGATGTTGTAGTTGAAGAGTTCGGAGAGTTCTGCTGCAGCCTTGCCTGTGTTGGTATTACGCCAAGTGCGGAAAGGCACGAGGATCTCCTGCTTCTCGTTGAAAGCCATATAGCCGTGCATCATAGCACTGAAACCAATGGCGGCAAGGGCCTCGATCTCGCAGTCGTACTGCTTCAGCACATCCTTGCGGAGTTCGGCATAGCAATCCTGGAGTCCGTACCAGATAGCCTCGATGGAGTAGGTCCAGAGACCATCCACCAACTGATTCTCCCACTCGTGTGAGCCCTGTGCAATGGGCTTATTGTCCTCGTCGATGAGGACGGCTTTGATGCGGGTAGAACCAAACTCGATACCGAGAATGGCTTTACCTGCTTCGATCGTCTGTTTTGCTGTCATCATGTTACTTCAGGGCTTTGTTCAACATATAGTACATCTCGTTGTTCTGCAGTTGCTGCTTGAACTCGTAGGTCTTCGTCTCCTTGTTGATCTTGACATACTCGATGCCAGTCATCTCGGCGAAGTCCTCCCAGTACTCCTCGGTGATGTCGTAGGAGAAAGCACTGTGGTGGGTACCACCGGCGAGGATCCAGGCACCGGCACCGATCTCGAAGGTGGGCTGGGGTACCCAGAGGGCAGAAGCTACAGGCAGATGAGGCATGGGTTTAGGCTCGATGCACTCAACCTCCTGAGAAATCAGGCGGAAACGGTTGCCGAGATCGACAACGGTAGCCTTGATGCCACGACCTGTCTTCGATGTGAACACGAGACGGGCGGTCTGCTGTTTGCGGATACCGATACCCAGGAAGTGAACCTCGAGTTTCGGCTTGTCGCTGGCAATCAGCGGACAGATCTCGAGCATGTGGCTCTGGAGACAAGAAGACTGTGAGCCTGCGAAGTTGAGGGTGTAATCCTCGAGGAACGAGCAACCGATAGGCATACCCTGCTGGATGACCCAGAGGGAGCGATACAGACAGGCGGTCTTCCAGTCGCCCTCGGCACCGAAGCCGTAACCTTCTTCCATCAGGCGCTGTGAGGCGAGACCAGGAATCTGGTCGAATCCGCAGAAGTCGGGTGCATCGATATCAGCATCACCTAGGTCGTCGAAGTTGGTGGTGAAAGCAGTAGCACCCTCATCCTTCAGCACGCGACGGAGGGCAATCTCTGCCTTCGCAGAGTTCTTCACCTTCTCCCAATAAACAGCCTCGCCACTCTCGTCGATCTTGATGGTGTAGAGTTTCTTGTACTCCTCAACAAGTTCGTCGGCTTCCTTGTCGGTGACTTTCTTATAATACTCCATCAGGCTGCTGACGGGGTAGTAATCCACATGGTAGCCCAGACGCTGCTCAAACTCCACGCGATCACCATCAGTAACGGCTACATTGTTCATGTTCATACCGAACATCAGGCAGCGCACGTTCTTGGCATCAGCAACACCTGCTGCCACACGGGCCCAGACGGCAATCTTCTTCTGGACATCCTGGTCCTTCCAATAGCCGCAGACCACCTTACGAGCCACACGCATACGGGTGCAGATATGTCCAAACTCGATGTCACCGTGAGCACTCTGGTTCAGGTTCATGAAGTCCATGTCGATGCTGTCCCAGGGAATCTCAGCGTTATACTGTGTGTGGAAGTGGAGGAGGGGCTTTTGCAGTGCCTGCAGACCCTTGATCCACATCTTGGCGGGTGAGAAGGTGTGCATCCAGGTGATGATACCTACGCACTTCTCATCGTTGTTGGCGGCTTTCATCACTGCCTCTACTTCCTTGGAACTGTTGGCCGTGCCTTTATAAACTACCTTGATGGGGATGATACCACTGTTGTTCAGTCCCTCAACCATTTCCTTTGAGTGACCATCTACGGCAACCACTGCGTCGCCTCCATAGAGCAACTGTGCACCAGTCACCCACCAAACTTCTAAATTCTCAAATGCTTTAATCATTGTTGTTAGTTTTTAATTATTAATAGTCTATTTTTTCTTCTGACCATAATAAGCATTGGGACCGTGTTTACGGTTGTAATGCTTCTCGACAAGGAGGGGATTCATCGTCGTCTGCGGATTGACTGTCAGCGAGACGAAAGCCATCTTGGCACACTCCTCCATCACCTTGGCATTATACACGGCATTGTCAGGAGACGTGCCCCACGAGAACGGTCCGTGATTCTTCACCAGCACAGCAGGGGTGTGGTCAGGATTGATCTTGCGGATATTCAGAATCTCATCGACGATGACGTTACCCGTCTCCAACTCGTACTGTCCTTCTACCTCTTCCTTGGTCATGTCACGTGTGCAGGGAATGTCCTTGTAGAAATAGTCGGCATGGGTGGTACCGATATTGGGGATATCCTTGCCTGCCTGTGCAAAAGCGGTGGCATAGGTGGAGTGGGTGTGTACCACGCCCTGGATGTTGGGGAATGCCTTGTATAAGACAAGGTGTGTAGGCGTGTCGGATGACGGATTCAAGTCACCATCGACAACTTCACCTGTCTCGAGGTCAACCACCACCATGTCGGATACTTTCATGACATCGTAATCCACACCGGAGGGTTTGATGACTACCAGACCGTTATCACGGTCGATGCCTGACACGTTACCCCATGTGAAGATTACGAGGTTATGCTTCACGAGGTCAAGATTAGCCTTGAATACTTTTTCTTTCAGTTCTTCGAGCATAATAATCAATTATAATTTGAAGTTAGGATCCTCGTTGTAGATGCGCTTGTTGAAACGATAGAGCGCAGCACCACGCTTCGATCCTGTCTTGTCAATTAATTCTGTCTTTTCGATGAAGTCCATCTCCTTGATGCGTTTGCGGAAGTTGCGTTTGTCCAGTTCCTCGCCATGAATGGCCTCATACAACCGTTGTAACTGTGTCAGCGTGAAGAGGCTGGGGAGGAGACGGAAGCCAACGGGCTCGTTGGTAATCTTCTGTCGCATCAACTTACGGGCCTTGCGTACCATCTCGTTGTGGTCGGAGTAGAGGTCGGGCAGTTCTTGGATACTTACCCATTCCACGCCATGCTCCTTGCGCAAACTGTCATCGTAATCGTTGACGTTGATGAGTGCGTAATAGGCTACGGACACCACCCGTTCACCTGGGTCGCGATCGACATTTCCGAAAGCACCAACTTGCCGCATATAGAGATTCCTCAGTCCGGTGAGTTCGTAGAGCACACGGTTGGCTGCATCATCGACACTCTCGTCGCTGCGGACGAAGCCTCCGTAGAGGCTCCATTCGCCACGACCAGGGTCCATCTTCCGTTTGCCAATCAGGATTTTCAGCTTTCCTTGGTCGAAACCGAAGATGATGCAATCTACTGACACCCAGACTTTGGAGTGTTCACCATAGAAACCAGTCATTTTCCTTACGTATTTAACCGTTTACCAGAAGTAAATGTAGAATGCGACGGTGATGGTCAGGATGATGATCGTATGGATGACATCCCAGTGGTTCCAACTGTTACGGGTAGCCTCAATCTGCTCAGGTGTACTGGTGCCGAATACCAGACCTTGGATCTTCTTCTCTGAAGGAGCCTCGGTGCAGAGCGACACGACAATGACAATGAGACAGCAGACAATCAGCATCACACCACAGAAGAACAGCCAGTTGAAGTCGTAGAACACAGCCTTGAACCAACTGTCGCCTGCATCGGTGGCGTTGCTGTAATAAACCTTAGCACCCAGACGGGTCAGACCGATGATGATACCAGAGAGCAAACCCCACTGACCACCCTTGGCAGAAGCACGCTTCCAGGTGATACCCAACAGGAAGGCAGCAGCAATACCAGGAGCGAGCACTGACTGCACGTCCTGCAGATAGTTGTAGAGCACATTACCTACTGAACGCATAATGGGAATCCACAGGATACCGAGTACCACGATGACAACGGTAGCAATCTGACCGATACGGACGAGACTCTTCTCAGAGGTCTGTGGCTTCAGGCGCTTCCAGAAGTCAATGGTGAACAGCATGGCTGAAGAGTTGAACAGAGATGCCAGTGATGACATCAGGGCTGCGAGGATACCACAGACCACAAGACCCTTCACGCCTGCAGGCAGGATCTTTGCCACGAGGGTGGGGAAGGCTGCGTCGGCATTGGGCGTACCGTCAGCGAGCAGAGGCAGGAAACCACCGTCACCAGCATACTTCTGGTGCAGGGCGAAAGCAATCATACCCGGGATGAGGAACAGGAACACGGGTAACAACTTCAGATAGGCTCCGAAGATGGTACCACGACGGCTCTCCTTCTCGTTCTTACCAGAGAGCACACGCTGAACGATATACTGGTCGGTACACCAGTACCAGAAACCGATGACAGCAGAACCGATCAGGGCACCCAGCCAGGGATACTGCGGGTCGCTGTTGGAACGCATCAGGTGGATCATCGTACCTGTGGCACCTTCGTAGTTGGGTTTCACGTCACAGAGTTGCAACATCTGATCCCAACTGCCGAGGGCCTTCATACCCAGAACGAGGATAATCAGTGAACCCAAGAGCAGGATAGGTGTCTGCAGCACGGAGGTGTAGAGCACAGATTTCATACCACCGAAGATGGTGTAGAGGGCGGTGATGAGTACCAAGCCAATAGCGGCAATCCAGAAGAAGTCGATGCCCCAGAGTTCCTCGATACCGAATACCTGCTGGAACACCAGACCACCGGCATAAACCGTCACGGCAACCTTTGTCAGCACATAACTAATCAGAGAGATCACTGAAAGGATAGTACGACTCTGCGTGTTGTAACGACGCTCCAGGAACTCAGGCATGGTATAGACCATGCTTCGTGTGTAGAACGGTACGAACACCCAACCGAGGATCAGGATCATCCATCCCTGAATCTCCCAGTGGGCCATAGCCATACCAGAGGAAGCACCGGCACCTGCCAAACCGATCAGGTGCTCAGAGCCAATGTTGGATGCGAAGATAGAAGCACCAATGGCAATCCATGTGGCGTCCTTACCTCCCAAGAAATAGTCTGCTGAGTTGTCGTTTTTCTGAGAAACGACCCAAAGTACGATGCCGATTAGCGCACAACAGAAAACGCCAATGACGATCCAGTCTAATAATGCCATATTATTTTCGATTTACAAATTTACAATTTCCGTTTTATTTCACACTGAATTTATAGGCAGCGTGGCTGAAGTACTTCTCACCGGGATTCAGTGTGGGCTGTATCCACTGGGGCTTGTTAGGAGAATCGGGATACTTCTGACTCTCTAAGCAGACGCTTACGTGCTGCGGATAGGGACCATGCTTGTGTTGGATGTTCAATTCGTTGCCAACACCCTGGAAGTTACCGCTATAGACCTGTACACCAGGTTCGTTGGTGAACATCTCCATGAAGATACCGGTCTTTGGAGAGTAGAGGCTGGCACAAACCTGTGTGTCATCGCCCTTGCCGTCCTTATAAGTGTTCAGGCACCAGTTGTGGTCGTAACCACCGGCATTCTGGATCTGGTCGAACTGTGACTTGATGCTGTCACCCAGGGCATGCGGGGTACGGAAGTCCATCGGAGTTCCCTCTACCGACTTGATCTCGCCTGTGGGGATGTAGAGTGTGTCGCTGGGAGTGAAGTTGTCAGCATTCACATAGAGCACCATGTCGTATGCGGGCTGTGTGAAGTCACCGCTCAGGTTATAGTAGTTGTGATTCGTCTGATTGATGATAGTCGGCTTGTCTGTCTCTGCAGTCCAAGTCATGTCGAGCACGTTGTCGCTGGTGAGTTTGTAGGTGGTGACAGCCATCACCTTGCCAGGGAATCCATTCTCACCGTCAGCAGCCACAATCGTCAGTTTCAGGACAGAGTCGCCAATCTGCTCTGCATCATAGACCTGGTTCATCCAACCAGTGGTGCCACCACCGTGCAGACAGTTGGGACCGTCGTTCTGCTTCAGTTGATACTCGGTGCCATCGAGAGTGAACTTACCGTTCTTGATACGGTTGGCATAGCGACCTACGCTGGATCCGTAGTCAGTAGGGGAGTTGAGCGTGTCGGCATACTGGGCAATGTTGTCAAAGCCGAGTACTACATCAGTGGGTTTGCCATCCTTGTCGGGAACAACGAGGGAGACGATACGTCCACCATAGTTGGTGATGCATACCTCCATGCCGTTGGCGTTCTTCAGGGTGAAGAGTTTCACGGGTTTGTTCTGGATGGTGGTGTCGAACTTGGCAGGGTCGAGACCCGATACCGTTAACTGGGGAGCCTGCTGGCTTCCTGCACACGAGAACATCAGCGCTGCTACGCTGAGGCTCAGAAAACTACTTTTCAGTGCTTTCATTTTCATACGTTTTAAGTTGTTATAAATGTTAGAGTTCTAATTTTGGGTGTAAATTTACAACTTATTTCCGAAACGACCATAAAAAAAGAGATAAAAATTGGCGGTAAGGTGTAAATAAAACACTTTACCGCCAATATTTAACCTTTATAAACACAAATTGTGTCCTATCAGGTGACTTTTAGCAGAGTTTTCGTGAGCCGTCGCCGATGACAACATCATAGACTTTCGGCTCGTGTCCGTACTTCTCGTTGAAGCGTTTCTTTGCATCGGCAATGAATGCTTTGTAGAGGTCATTGCGCACGAGGTTGATGGTACAGCCACCAAAGCCGCCACCCATGATACGACTACCAGTGACACCGTTTTCCTTAGCGATATCGTTCAGGAAGTCGAGTTCCTCGCAAGATACCTCGTAATCCTTCGAGAGTCCTTCATGGGTCTTATACATCAGTTCGCCCACTTTCTCGTAGTCACCTTCGTTGAGAGCGTCGCAGACAGCCAATACGCGGTCTTTCTCACCGAGCACGAACTTGGCGCGCTTGTAGTCTTCGGCTCCCACAATCTCCTTCACCTCTTCCAACTGCTCCCATGTGCAGTCACGCAAAGTCTCGAACTTGCCTTCGGGATGTTTCTCTGCAATGGCTTTCACCACATTCTCACAGGAACGGCGACGGTCATTATAGGGTGAACCAGCCAACTGGTGCTTCACAACGGAGTCGAGTAGCACGAGGCGATAGCCATCGGGTTTGAAGGGGAAATACTCAAACTCACGACTGCGACAGTCGAGGCGCATCAGACAACCAGCCTTTCCAAAGACAGAAGCAAACTGGTCCATGATACCGCAGTTCACGCCACAGTAGTTATGCTCCGTAGCCTGACCAGCCAAAGCCATATCCCACTGAGAGACCTTGTTCTCGCCAAAGATGTCGTTCAGGCCGCAGGCGAAGCAACTCTCCATAGCAGCGGAAGAAGACATTCCAGCACCCAGAGGAACATCACCTGCGAAGGCGATGTTGAAACCTTTAACGGGCACACCCAACTTCTTCATCTCCAAGGCGATACCGTAGATGTATCGAGCCCAACTTGCACGTGGTCCATTGGGATCGGAGAGTTTAAAATCTACACGATCCTTCAGGTCGATGGCGTATGCCATTACGGTGTCTTCCGTACCGTTGGCACGCATCTCTGCCATAATACCCTTATCCACTGCACCAGGGAATACAAAACCACCATTATAGTCGGTGTGCTCGCCGATGAGGTTGATACGTCCAGGGGATGCATATACATTGCCAGTCTTTCCATCAAAGTGCTTGATGAAACGACTTCTTACAAATTCAATGTCCATCATATGAATTTACGATTTGACAATTTACAATTTAACAAACTATTATTTAATCTACCTTGATATCGGTATTTACGTTCTTACAACCGATGAGAGCGTAGAACAGGATGTAGGCCAGCATGGCGATGACGAGCCAGTAACTGAGGATTGGACCTACTGACTTGGCAATGGCTTCCTGGATCAGCGGCATGACACCACCACCAACAACCATCGTCATAAAGATACCGGAAGCGGCTTCTGTATATTTGCCAAGACCCTCTACAGAGAGGTTGAAGATACCGCCCCACATGATAGAGGTGCAAAGACCACAGGCTGGGATGATAAAACTCTTGGCGGGTACGTCGTGCCCGTTGAAAGAGATGGTAATGCTCTCAGGCATGAAGATAGCGATGATCAGTAATGCAATGGCAACGGCACTGACCGTAGAAAGTTGCAACTTCGTGGAAACCTTGCCAGAGATGGCGCTGGAACAGGCACGTCCGATCATCATCAGGAGCCAGTAGGCAGCAGCCAGTGTTCCACCGACGGCAGCAGCACCCTCGAAGCCGAGGTCTGTCACGTAGAAGTTCAACTCCATGGGAATACCAATCTCAATTCCGACATAGAAGAAGATGGCAATCACACCGAGTACGCAGTGGCGGAAGGCCAGCGGACTACGCTCGTATTTGGGCTGTACCTTACCGAGAGTAGGCTCTGGAATGGAAACGCGGCTGATAATGACAAACGAGATGGCAAAGACTGCCATACCGATGAAGAGTAGGGGAGCCACATCACTCATGCTGGTGTCCTTGGTGACGGTACCTACGAGGATACCTGCCAACAACGGAGTCAGCGTACCAGTAAGTGAGTTCATCGTTCCACCAATCTGAATCAACTGGTTACCCTTGTTACCACCGCCTCCCAAAAGGTTCAGCATCGGGTTCACCACGGTGTTCAGCATACAGACGCAGAAACCGCAGATGAAAGCACCCAACAGGTAGATAATCAGATTGAGTGCCACAGGGATGTTGTCGTATGTGAACACATAGGTCCCTGAGCCCACAAGACTCGACAGATATTGGAATACCAGACCTACGATACCTACGATCAATGCCGTCAGTGCCGTCTTCTTGTAGCCATACTTGACAAGCATCTTTCCTGCAGGAATACCCATAAACAGGTAAGCGGCAAAGTTCATTAGGTTACCCCAGGCTTTGGCGAATGGATACTCAAATCCCCAGATATTGCCGAAAGGTGCACCCATGTTTGTCACAAAGCTGATCATCGCGAAGATGAAGCACATGGTGATAATGGCAATCAGCTTGCTATTATTCTTCTCTTGACTCATATTGTCTTAAAGTGATAAAATGAATTGTATATCAATCTTACTCTACTACACCGAAGCGATAGATGGTCTTCTGCTTGTAGCGCTCACCGGGTCGCAGTACAACGCTGGGGAAGTACGGACGGTTTGGCGTGTCGGGGAAGTGCTGAGCCTCGAAACAGACGGCTGAACGGAATGGGAATGTGCAGCCGTTGGCACCCTTATAGCCAGAAGCATAGTTGGCGGTGTAAAGTTGCATACCAGGTTCTGTGGTATAGACTTCCATCGTACGTCCGCTGTTCGGATCCGTTACCTTGGCAGCAAAACTCAGTTCACCTTCCTCGCGCTTGTTCAGCACATAGTTGTGATCAAAGCCTTTACCAAACTTAATCTGTTCGTGGTCTGCATCGATATCCTTACCGAAGGGTTTCGGCGTACGGAAGTCGAACGGTGTACCTTCCACCTTCAGGATCTCACCTGTAGGAATGGCGGTAGCGTCGGTGGGCAGATAGAAGTCGGCATTGATCTCACAGATCTGATCCAGAATGGTTGGAGTGGGATCGGCTGTGCCTGCCAGTGAGAAGAAAGCGTGATGCGTCAGGTTGACGATGGTCTTCTTGTTGGTGGTAGCCAGATACTCAATCACCAGTTCGTTGAGGTCAGTAAAAGTGAATTCTACTGTTACGTCCAGTTCGCCTGTAAAACCTTCCTCACCGTAAGAGGAAATGCGGTGCAGAGCCAATGAACGGGGACCCATCTGACGAGCATCCCACACTTTTGCATGGAATCCCGTAGGACCTCCGTGCAGGTGGTTAGGACCATCGTTGAGAGCCAACTGGTAGTCCTTTCCGTTGAGGGTGAACTGACCTTTGCAGATACGGTTGCCCCAGCGACCAATCAGTGTTGACAGGAAAGGCTCCTTACCACTGGTAAGTTGCTTGATGCTGTCATGACCCTGAATGACGTTTGCTACTTTGCCATCCTTGTCAGGTACCATAATAGCACAAATAGCACCTCCATAATTGGAGATGGCTACTTCGTAACCTTTACGGTTTCTGAGGATGTACAGATCGGTTTTCTTACCGTTGACGGTGGCCTGGAAGTTCTCCCGCTTCAGACCACACAGATTCGCTGTTTCTGTTGAATTTGCCATATTTGAATGTTTTTAGTTACAAATACTGTCTGCAAAGTAACAGAAAAAAATCCAAACAGACGAACGAAACGACGAAAAAAATGTTGAATGATGTATTAAAAAACTCTAAATGCGGTTTCTGAGGAAGTCGGCAACCACGTAAGTGCTACCTCCAATGAACACAAAATCGTCTGGTCCTGCCGCGTTTCTCGCTGAGTTATAGGCTTCTATGACGCTTGGGAACCCTTCCCCCTCAAGTCCGCGCTGTCCGCTGATAATTTTCAGCACATTTTCCGAAACGGCACGCTTGTTGCTCGATTTAGCGAAATAATAGGTGGCATTTTTCGGTAACAGTGCCATGATGCCGTCCATATCCTTATCGTCAACCATCCCGAAGACAATATGCTTTTTATTGCACTTCACCAGTTCGATCTGTTTGCTGAGATATGTCCATCCCCCCACATTATGTCCTGTGTCGCAAATCACGAGAGGACTCTTCGAGATGGTCTGCCATCTGCCCTTCAGGCCTGTAATCTCACAAACCAACTTGAACCCCTCTGCAATCTCCTTACCACGTACCTTCATTTCAGAATCATCCTTAAAGCGGTACATGAAGCCCAGTTCCTCCAGTTGTCTGACAGCAGTCAAGATGGTGTTGGTGTTCTTTTCCTGATAGAGTCCCCGAAGTTCCCCCAGTATAGTACCATAGTGTACAGTATCGTATTGCATTCCGTTGTTTGAAAGTTGTACACTCTGTACCTCAGGATGGTCTTCTGCAAAGATGATAGGTGCATCTGTCTCTCTGGCCACCGCCTCAAAGATGCCTCTTGTTTCAGGCGTGGTCTCTCCGATGACTACAGGCACGCCTTTCTTCATGATGCCAGCCTTCTCCATCGCAATCTGTTCCAGAGAATAACCCAGTTGCTGCATGTGGTCATAACTGATGTTGGTGATAACCGACAGGATGGGATTGATGATGTTTGTGCAGTCGAGACGACCACCCAAGCCCACCTCGATGACAGCAATATCCACATGCTTGTCGCTGAAATATTTGAAGGCCATAGCCGTCGTCACCTCGAAGAACGAGGGGTTCAGTGGGGCGAAGAATGATTTCCCTTCATTCACGAACTCCACGACGTAATCGTGGTTGATGGGTTGTCCGTTCACGCGGATACGCTCGTCGAAATCTACCAGATGGGGTGAGGTATAAAGACCTACCGTATAGCCACACTTCTGAAGGATGGCAGCCAATGTATGTGCACAGGAGCCCTTGCCGTTGGTACCTGCCACATGGATGGTCAGGTAGTGACGGTGCGGATGGCCGTAATGCTCGTCAAGTTTCAGGGTGTTCTCAAGTCCCTCTTTGTAACCTGCGATACCTAGATTTTCGAACATAGGTATCTGGTTATACAGATATTGGCAAGTTTCGGTGTAGGTCATACCTTATTATATATATAATTAATTGAAATAATTCTTGAAACGCTGGAAGATGGAGTCGCGTGTCTGCTTGTCGCCCTTGAAGTTGTCGCTCTGCTTGAAGCGCTCTATGGCTTCCTTCTCTTCACGACTCAGGGTCTTGGGCACATAGACACTGATGTTCACCACCAGGTCACCCTTGCCGGAACCGTAGCCTTGTACAGCGGGCAGTCCCTTGCCGCGCAGACGGAGGGTCTTGCCTGGCTGGGTGCCGTTCTCCAGTTTTACCTTCAGTTTCGTGCCGTCGATAGTAGGAATCTCCACTTCTCCGCCAAGGGCTGCCGTGGGGAAGTCAAGCAGCAGATTGTATATCAGGTCATTGCCATCGCGAACGAAGGTGTCATTGTCTTCTTCCTCGATGAACACCTGTATGTCACCTGCAATACCATTGTGTTTGCCGGCATTTCCCTTACCTGGCACGTTGACCACCATTCCTTCTGCCACACCAGCGGGGATAGTGATCTCCACCACTTCCTCGCCTTTCTCGATACCTGTGCCGCTACAGTACTTACATTTGTTCTTGATGACCTGTCCCTCTCCGTTACACGTCGGACAGACGCTCTGCTGCTGCATCATACCAAAGATGCTCTGGGTGGTGTGAGTGATGACACCGCTTCCGTGACAGGTCGGACACTGTTCCTTGCCACTGCCAGCCTCAGCACCTGAGCCGCTGCAATGAGGGCAGGGGATGTCCTTGCGCACCTTGAACTTCTTAGTGACACCCTTGTTGATTTCCTCCAACGAGAGTTTCACCTTCAGCCTGAGGTCACTGCCTCTGTGCTGCTGTGGACGGCGCTGACCTCCTCCGAAGCCTCCGAATCCGTGTCCTCCGAAGATGTCGCCGAACATGGAGAAGATATCGTCCATGTTCATCGACGCACCGCCGAAGCCGCTGAAGTCGAAGCCGCCCATGCCTGGGCCGTTGAAGCCGAACTGGTCGTATTGCTGACGTGTCTTTGGGTCGTGCAGTACGTTATAGGCTTCGGCAGCCTCCTTGAACTTCTCCTCGGCTTCTTTGTCGCCAGGATTACGGTCAGGGTGGTATTTGATGGCTATCTTGCGATACGCTTTCTTAATCTCGTCTTCCGAGGCGGTCTTCTCGACCCCAAGCACCTCGTAGTAGTCTCTTTTTTGTGCCATTTGTTATTGTCCTACGGCCACTTTGGCGTGGCGGATTACTTTGTCGTTTAGTTTGTATCCCTGTTGCAGGCAGTCGATCACCTTGCCTTTCTTGTCGTTGCCCATGCCAGGCACCATTGCCACAGCCTCATGCACGTCTGTGTCGAAGTCGGCATCCTCTGTCTCGATCTTGCTGACGCCTTGAGCCTCGAGGGTCTTCATAAACTTCTGGTAGATCAGTTCCATGCCTTCGCGCAACACCTTTGGGTCATCGGTTTTCTCGCCATTGGCGATGGCGCGTTCCATATCATCGAGAACGGGGAGGATGGCTGTGATAAACTTCTCGCCACCATTCAGGATCAACTCTGCGCGCTCCTTCAGGGTACGTTTGCGGTAGTTCTCAAACTCAGCCACAGAGCGCAGCCACTTGTCCTTCAACTCGGCTATCTCGTCTTGAGCCTTCTCCAACGGGTCTTTTTCCTCGGCCTCTTCTTCAGCAACCTCTTCAGTTTCTCTTTCTTCAGATTCTGCCTCTTTGTCAGTCTCTTCAACGGGAGCCTCGTCCAGAGTCTCCTCGTCTTCGATCTTAATATCTTTTTCTGTCATAATTACGTTGTTTTATAGTTCTGCCTTTTTTCCAGCAAATTTCGTGCCATTAGGCATAAAGTTCTGCTTTCTTTGCCTTGATGGCTTCATCGTAGATATAGTCATCGTAGGTCATCAGTTTGTCAATGGTACCCTTTGGTGTCAGTTCGATGATACGGTCGGCCACGGTATTGATGAACTCATGGTCGTGCGAGGCGAAGATGATATTGCCTTTGAACTGTATCAGGTTGTTGTTGAAGGCCTGAATGGATTCGAGGTCGAGGTGGTTCGTGGGCGTGTCCAGGATCAGACAGTTGGCGTTCTTCAACTGCATACGGGCAATCATACAACGCATCTTCTCACCTCCAGAGAGCACGTTCACGTGCTTCAGCACATCCTCCTCCTTGAAGAGCATACGACCCAAGTAGGATTTCATTGTCACCTCATTGCCTGGGCCCCATTGCGAGAGCCATTCCACGAGGTTCATCTCGCTCTGGAAGAATTCGGTGTTGTCGAGTGGGAGATAGGCAGTGGTGATAGTGACGCCCCACTTGAAGGTACCTGCCTGCGCCTCGCGATTACCGTTGATAATCTCGAAGAGAGCAGTCATGGCCTTGGGGTTGTGCGACAGGAAGACGGTCTTCTGTCCTTTCTCTATCGTGAAACTGACATTGTCGAAGAGCACCGTTCCGTCTGGATCTACAGCCTTCAGTCCTTCCACTTCGAGAATCTGAGTACCAGGCTCGCGCTCCATCGAGAAGATGATGCCCGGGTATTTGCGCGTTGAGGGGGTAATCTCCTCCACGTTCAACTTCTCCAGCATCTTCTTACGAGAAGTGGTCTGCTTTGACTTGGCGACGTTGGCAGAGAAACGGCGGATGAACTCCTCCAACTGCTTGCGCTTTTCTTCTGCCTTCATCTTCTGGTTCTGAGCCTGACGCAGAGCCAACTGCGAACTCTCGTACCAGAACGAGTAGTTACCACTGAACAGGGTTACCTTACCGAAGTCGATATCGACGGTTTGGGTGGATACTGCATCGAGGAAGTGACGGTCGTGGGAGACCACGAGCACGCACTGCTCTAAGTTCGAGAGATATTCCTCCAACCACTGCACGGTGTCGAGGTCGAGGTCGTTGGTAGGCTCGTCGAGCAACAGGTTGTCGGGGTGTCCGAACAGAGCCTTGGCCAGCATGACGCGCACCTTCTCGTTGTTCGAGATCTCTGCCATCTGCTTATAGTGCTGACCCTCTGCCACGCCTAGGTTCTGCAACAACTGTGCTGCCTCGCTCTCGGCCTCGTAGCCGTTCATCTCTGCAAAGGCCATCTCCAGTTCAGCGGCACGGTTGCCGTCTTCCTCTGTCATCTCGGGTTTGCTGTAGAGGGCTTCGCGTTCCTTCATGTTCTCCCACATAGGCTTGTGACCCATCAGCACGGTATCCATCACCGAGAACTCGTCATATTTGAAGTGGTCCTGCTCCAGCACGCTCATACGCTCACCGGGCAACATGTCTATCGTTCCCTTGTTGGGCTCCAATTCTCCACTGATGGCGCGGAGTAGGGTAGATTTACCCGCACCATTGGCACCGATGATGCCGTAGATGTTGCCGCTGGTGAACTTCAGGTTAACGTCCTTGTAGAGCGTCTTCTTTCCGAATTGTATCGCTAAGTTTGTAACTGTAATCATCTCTTTCTTATACCTTATTATATATATACGGGCTGCAAAGGTAGTGAAAATCGAGCGAAATGCAAAGAAAAAAATGATTTTTCTTTCATTTCCGAGATGCATCCTACATTCGATCGAAGGTCAGAGGTAGTGAAAATCGAGCGAAATGCAAAATAAATTGCGATTTATTTGTCTGACATATCATTCTGACCTCGGAAAACCTTGCCCTGAATCTGGGGCAAGGTTTTGCATACCCTGCAAAAGTCTGAACCGAATCTCGGGGACGATTTTGCCACCCTTGCAAAAGTCTAAACCAGATTCAGAACACGATTTCCTGAGGTCGGTTTTTTATGCCCTGATTTCTGGCAAGGTTTTGCCACCCTTGCAAAAGCCCAAACGGAATCTCAGGCATACTTTTGCAACCCCTGCAAAACTCCAAACCGATTTCAGGGCATACTTCTGCTACCCCTGCAACGTTCTGTCCCAGATTTCTGGCTCATAATTCTATTTTCCATCTGCCATCCGACAGATTTTGGGGGAATTATTTTGCTTTTCTCTTGTTCTGTCGGATGGCAGTTCTGACAGATGGCAATTAGTTTTTGGATAACTCTGTGAAGTTTAAACGATGACGATGGCGTCGATGATATAGCGTGAACATTTATTTTTGAAACAAACAAGAAAAAGATGGAAATATTTGGAAGTTAGGAGAAAAGGTCGTATCTTTGCACCCATAAGGAATCTGATTACCAACATCAGAAGCCTGATAAAAGAAAGCACCAGGAAAGGTAGATTGGGTAAAAATAAAGACGAACAAAGAAATATATTACTATTATGAACAAGAATGAAAAATTTGTCATCACCATCAACCGTGAAGTTGGATCGGGTGGACGTACTGTAGGTCGTAAGTTGGCCGAG
This sequence comes from Prevotella sp., assembly GCA_017965725.1. GTDB lineage: Bacteria > Bacteroidota > Bacteroidia > Bacteroidales > Bacteroidaceae > Prevotella. The sequence continues at coordinate 18,579 of JAGCPK010000030.1, read as the reverse complement.
AAATTAGGAGTAAAGTACTGCGACAAGGCTGTAATTGAAGGACTTACCCAGAAATTCGGCCTTTCGCCAGAGCGCATCGAGGAGATCAAGGCACAGAAGAAATCATGGTGGAACGACATCAGCAACTATTACCAGACATTGGTAAACAGTACCAGCCAGCCTATGGAGGCCGAGGTGAAACTGGATAGTGAAACTATGTTCGAAACCGAGAAGCGCATCCTGAAGGAACTGGCCTCGCAGACATCATGTGTCATAGCAGGTCGCACAGGCTTCATGGTGTTCCGTGAATGGCCTAATCACTTGAATATCTTTATCCAGGCTTCGATGGATCACCGCATTAAGCGTATCATGAGCCGTAGGAACGTTACTATAGAGGAGGCGCGCGACGTTATTGCGAAGATGGATGCTACGCGTGAGACCTATATCAAGAAATACGAGGACACCACTCGTTACGACACCCGTCACTACGATCTCGTCATCTCGATGGACGGCCTGAGCGAGGACGATGCTGCAGAGATTATCATTGATTACATCAATCGTACAAACAAATAAATTACAATCAGAAATAGTATTATTATTGAAACTAACAGGAAAAAGGCGGGAAATATTTGTTAGTTAGGAGAAAAGGTCGTACCTTTGCACCAATATGAGATACAATGCAGGTTATAACCGTGAGGGCGAGTATGAACACTATACCGTCGAGGAGCCCATGCCACTGCTGGAGTGGCTGCTGCAGAACGTGCCGCAGACGAAGACGAAGATAAAGGCGACGTTGCAGGGTAGGGGCATCAAGGTGAATGGTAAGACGGTGTCGCAGTTCGACTTCCCCCTGGAGCGCGGTATGAAGGTGGCGGTGAGCAAGACCAAGCGTAACCAACGGGGTTTCAAGAGCCGTTGGGTGAAGATCGTGTATGAGGATAAGTGGCTGATCGTGGTAGAGAAGGCTGAGGGTATCCTCTCGATGGCGGCTGGTCACTCGTCGCTGAATGTGAAGACGGTGCTCGACGACTACTTCAAGAAGTCGCGCCAGAAATGTACGGCTCATGTGGTGCATCGTCTGGACAGGGATACCAGTGGCCTGATGGTATATGCAAAGGATATGGAGACGGAGCAGATACTGGAGCACAACTGGCACGACATCGTGTATGACAGAAGGTATGTGGCTGTCTGCTCTGGTGAGGTTGTGGAGGACGACGGTACGATAGAGAACTGGTTGAAGGACAACAAAGCCTACGTGACCTATTCGTCGCCTGTGGATAATGGTGGCAAATATGCCATCACCCACTGGCATGTGCTGGCCCGCACGACGGAACACTCGTTGGTGGAATTCAAGTTAGAGACGGGGCGTAAGAATCAGATTCGCGTCCACTCTGCTGATATGGGACATCCCGTCTGTGGCGATACGAAATACGGCAATGGCGACGACCCGCTGCACCGACTTTGTCTGCATGCGTGGCTACTGTGCTTCCACCATCCTGTGACGGGGGAGCCGATGGAGTTTGAGACGCCTGTCCCTGTGGCGTTTAGGAAAATGTTTAAGTAGTTGAGAGTTATGGAGATACAGATGCAGAATATTGGCTATTATATATTCATATTGGTGGCAATCATCGTGGCCTTTCTGATTGTCAAGAAGGTGACGACGTGCCTGGTCAAGTCAATCGTACTGATTGTATTGGTCGCAGTACTGGGATATATCTATTGGATGTATCTGAGGTAGTCAGGAAACAAGAGTTTCCTCAGCGAAAATCAGATCGAAGCATTCACGCAACTGAGGCGGATTGGCAATCAGATTACGCAGTTCGTTGAGTTTTTGTTCGTTGGGCGACTTGGGCAGCCACAGACGGATATAGCCGTTGGTGGAGTATTTGCTGTTCATGTGTTCCATGAAACGATTCCAATGTCCTTCCTTGTCGAGTTCCGGATAGTTGCTGAGTCCGTATTGGATGGTGCGACGGATGACGGTATCGACATCGATATCCCTGTCCGCCTCGGCAATGATCTTCCCATAGAGACTGCGTGGCGCACGACTGGCAGAGGCCCGGTGATCCTCGATAGCCTCTTTCATAATCTTGATCTGTTCGGAAGAAAACCATTTCTTCAGTCGTGCATCGGCGGCAAGTATTTTTCCGCCTGTCATATGATGGATGGCGCGAGGGCCTGACATGCCCACGTCGTGGTAGGCGGCGATGGTATAGACCATGTTGATGTCGGCTCCTGTGATCTTCACCAAGTCGAGTGAACGGCGGATGACGCGTGTGACATGCTCCAGATTGTGGGCACGGTCGAACTCTGCGTATTTGGGGAGTATCTTGGTCTCGATGAACTCTACCAAATCAAGGCTGGGGGCGTTGCTAATCATAAAAAGTTGGATTATTGCTTGCAAATATACAAATTTCTCTGTACTTTTGCAAAAAAAATGAAGAAATAATGAATGAAGAAGGAAAAATAAAGACGGATTCGCTGAAAGCGTGGTTGTTGGCAGCACGTCCGAAGACACTGACAGGGGCTGCCGTTCCCGTGATGATTGGCGTGGCTTTGGCTTATATGGATGCTCCCTTGTATGGCGACGACGTGTTCAGTTGGCTGGCAGCCGTGCTGTGTTTTCTCTTTGCTTTTATCATGCAGATTGACGCGAACTTCATCAACGACTTCTTCGACTTTGCCAACGGTACAGACAATACGGAGACGCGTCTGGGACCTCGCAGGGCTTGTGCTCAGGGCTGGGTAAAACTCGAATCGATGAAGCGAGCCATTGCTCTCACCACCTGTCTGGCCTGCGTCGTAGGACTGCCCCTTGTGTGGTATGGCGGATTGGAGATGATTCTGATAGGAGCGCTCTGCGTGGTATTCTGTTTCCTCTATACCACCCATTTCTCCTATTTAGGGTTAGGCGACCTGCTGGTGCTGATATTCTTCGGATTGGTGCCTGTCTGTATCTCCTACTATCTGCAGTTGCACACGGTGACGTGGCAGGTATTCCTGGCTTCGCTGGCTTGCGGTCTGGTGATTGATGCCTTGTTGATTGTGAACAATTTCCGCGACAGGGATACAGACCGCGAGGTGGGCAAGAAGACCATCATCGTAAGATTAGGCGGTGAGGCTGGCTTGCAGTTGTATCTGGGTGTTGGTGTTGGTGCCATGATTCTGGGTGGCACCTTCTGGATGAATGGACACCCGTTGGCATTCTTCCTGCCATTCATCTATTTCATTTTCCATGTGTTTACCTATCTGAAGATCAAGCGCATTGACAAAGGAAAAGCGCTGAATCTCTGTTTGGGAGAGACAGCGCGTAATATCTTTATCTACGGGCTCTGCGTGACTTTGGGACTTTTGCTGGTTTAGGCTCTTAGTTGAAGAAAGGCCAGGAGACGCCCATGTGTAACACCATGCCGTTGGTGGGGTAGTGGGGTGTCAGGAATTTCTTATGGTTGCCATTTCCGTTGAGCACATTACTCATCATCACAAAGAAACGTACCCCCTTGAGTTTCATGTTGGCATAGACATCAAGGAAGGGATACTCGCCCAGTTCTACACGACTGCTCTTATTCTGCTGCACAGCATACTGGTTAATCATCGGACAGTAGTCCGGGGCTTCGTAACTTGAGAAATAGGTAGCGTCAGCACCCAGTTCCACGTCAAGCACCTTGGCGACTCTGAACTTCAGGTAGAGGTTGGAGAAGATGTTCCATGCTGGCAGGGGCAGTGCCTCCTTGTTGCTGGAGTTCTGGTAGGTCACCACGTTCTCCCAGTTCAGGGGACCTAAACGGAAATTCTGGTGCAGTTGTGCCGTGAGGATGTTGATGTTGCTCCCTTCCTGATAGACACCCGCCGTCATGTTCTTACGGCCAATGGCAATGCCTTCATTAGAATAGGTCACATCATAGCCCATACCATAGTAGGTGTAATTCTGAATCTCCTCGATGGCAACTCGCAGTTTCGTGTCAGTCTTCTCGTAGGAAAAGAGGCCTTCGATGCGGGTACGTGTCTCCTTCGACATATCCTCATTGTCCCACCAGATATATTTGGAGTGGTATCTGCGCTGGTAGAAGGTGGGATTCAGTCGATGGAAATAGGCGTTGGCAGCCAGACGGACGGTGTCGCCAAATAGTTTGAAGTTCAAGTCGGTGCTGAAGTCGAGTTTCAGTTGTCCGGCATCTTCACCAACGAGCCAGGTCTCCAACTGCGCCTTGAAATGGAGGGTCTTACCCTGGGTCTTACTGAGAAGTCCGCCAATGCTGATAGTGTTCTCACTCCATGAACGCTGGTAGGAGGCGTCTGCGTCCTCCATGAGGTCGGGCATCTCGTATTTTCTGTGTTCGTGGGTGACAAAAGCCTTCAGACCCGCCTTCATGTATTTATTGAAACCTTCGAGCAGGGCAACACCAAGAGTGTTCTTGATTTGTAGATGCTTCGTCTGGTCGTAGATGGAGTCGTTGCCATATTCCAGTCCTTGACGATAATACCCGTTATTGAGATAGTAGTTACTCGGGGTGTAGTAGGCCTGATAGATACGCGTGTAGTTGTTGAGTTCCAGTGTGTGGATGAAACTCGTGACAGGCACATATTCCTTCTTCATCGTGGCATCAATGGAGTCCTGGATGGCTTGTATGCGGTTGAGACTGTCGATGACTGCCTGTCCTGCTACCTGAATACGGGTGGTGTCTGCTAAAGCAGCCAGTGAGTCGGTCTTTTCTTTCGGCTCATTGCCTACGATAGCGGCTCCTGTGGGGCGTCCCTTTGGCGCTGTCTGTTTATCATCTCTTTCCTTCGACTTGTCGTCCTTCTTCTCTTTATCTTTCTTCGACTCCTCAGCAAATTTCCGTGCCTTCAGTTCCTCTTCCGTCATCTTTACCTTACGGTAGAAACCAACATTGTAGCGATGGCTGAGGAAGACGTGCTGGTTGTCGTTGCGGTTCCAGTTCTGACTGAGTACCGTCGGAATCTCATTGTCGGAATAACTGTCCTGGAATGATTCTGGGTGTGTGATGTACTCGTCGTCGGTGATACCACCGTTCTCCGTTGCTTTCTGGTGGTTGGCTGTTAGTAAGACATGCATCTGGTATCTGTCTCCAAGATAGGAGGCGAAGATGGTACCCCCGAAGTGGGCCACACTCTGGTTGCTGAAATAACCGCGTGCATAGTCGTAGTTCAGGTCGAAACCGAAACCGAGTCGTTTGTTGGCGTTTATTGCAAACTTTCCATCAATGCGGTCTTCGCCGTTCAGATTGTCACCACAGTTGTCATAGGTGACACAGGTGTAGGGCGAGAGAGTGTTCATGAAGAGGAACTCGTCAGGATGCCTGAAGAAGAAACTGTAAGGGTCGGTAAAGATAAACGAACTACTCTCTGGGCGGTTGATGAAGATGCGGCTCTGACGTGCAGAGTAGTTGTTGCCGATGGTATTGTAGTCACCATAGAAACCTGTATTGAAGGTGGTGTTCATAAACAGGTGGTGCAGAGTGTCAGGCGTGGCAGGAGTGATGTCGCCGAACTTCCTATCTACCGTCCATGAATAAAACCCCTTGGGTATCTCCTTGTTCCTGGTGGTATCGTTGTTGTGTTTGTTGAAATTGTTGTTGTCTTCGCTGTTACGCTGGGTGATGTTGCCGTCTTCGTCAATCTGGTTGAAGGTACGGTTATCCTGGGCAGTAGAAGTGAAAAGCGATAGGTGATAAGTGATAAGTAGTCCTATCACTCTCATTATCCATTTTGTCCTTCCTTCACGCCTCATCATTACACTACTTGAACATGCGTAACGACGACTCAGCAATTTTCACAACCATTGAGCACAGGATGATGTATAGCCCCAGCATGTGTCTCTCCTCATTCTTCGACAGGAAGAGGATGACGCCTACGACGGCTCCAATCATGAAAATGATATTCAACCAGTTGCGTATTTGGTCTTTGCTCATTTATTGTCGTTGAGTATCGAGTTGAACTTGTTGAAGATGAAGTCCTTGCGATCAATGGTCTTGCGACGGAACTTGCCTGAGATGGGCAGTAGTTTGGTGTGCTTCTTGTTCACACCATATTTGTCGGTGATCCATTCCTCAGCGGTATAGTGCTTGGGGTCGCGCTCCAGGTCGTAGTCATAGGTGACACGTGTCATCTTGACATCTGCCTTGCCGTCGGCACATTCTGCAACGAGTTGAAAGTTGAGTAGAGTCTGGTCAAGTGTGAGGGCGGAACTCTTGAAGACCAGCCACTCGTGGAAGACAGTACCAAGTTGGTATTTCTCCTGATCCTTGATAGCGACAATGCTTCTTTTGTCCTGATTGGGTTCCTTGACCATCTTCTCCATCTGAGCCAACAGAATGTCGTAGATCTGTTGGGCTGACTTGCCTGGTGCCAGGATGGTTGTCTCCCAGCATACCTTTCCGTCAACGACAGGAACGGCATTTTCCACCAGATACCTGGCATCTGGATTATCTTTTGAGACAGGTGCCATTTCTATTCTCTCCCATGTGTTGTCCTGGGCTGAGGCTATCATTGGCATAGCCAGCAGGACGGCTATCAAAAACTTTTTCATCTTTACCTTATTATAATAATTGGGTGCAAAAGTACAAATAAAAATTGAAAAGGTGAAAAGGTGAAAAGATGAAATAATAACCTCGTCAGATACTTTAACGTTTTGCATCCATCTTTTTCACTTTTTCACTTTTTCACCTGTTCACCTTTATTTCAGTTCCATTTCCTTTTGCAGGCGGATTATTTCGTCGCGATACTGGGCGGCTTGCAGGAAGTCGAGTTGCTTGGCAGCCTCTTTCATCTTACGCTTCGTCTCTTCAATGAGTTTCTCCATCTGCGGACGGGTCATGTGTTCGATGATCGGATCGGATGTTGTCATACCGCTATTACTTCCACTCTCTGCAGCGATTCCAATGCTCCGTATCAGTTCCTTCGTATCGGCACGATCCTCTCTCTGCAGGTTGCTGATGCTGATGTTCTTTACGATCTGTGTCGGTGTGATGCCATGTGCCTCATTATACTGTATCTGCTTTGTGCGTCGTCGCAGCGTCTCGTCGATGGTCAGTTGCATGGAGGCAGTGATGGTGTCGGCATACATGATCACCTTGCCGTTGACATTACGGGCAGCACGTCCAGCCGTTTGTGTCAGACTTCGGTGTGAACGTAAAAAGCCTTCTTTGTCAGCATCGAGGATTGCCACGAGTGATACTTCTGGCAGGTCAAGACCTTCACGAAGCAGATTCACACCTACCAATACATCATAGACACCTTGGCGTAAATCACTGAGAATCTTCACACGGTCTAGGGTGGCCACGTCGCTATGGATATAAGCGGTCTTGACGCCATGATTCAGCAGATATTCTGAGAGTTCCTCTGCCATGCGCTTGGTGAGGGTCGTCACCAACACACGTTCTCCACGATGACTGCGTGTCAGGATCTCATCCATCAGGTCGTCTATCTGGTTCTCGCTCTTTCGTACCTCAATCTCCGGATCTACCAGACCTGTAGGACGAATCACCTGTTCCACCACAATACCCTCTGCCTCAGCCAGTTCGTAGTCAGCGGGGGTGGCACTGACATAGATGACCTGGTTGATCATCTCGTGGAACTCGTCAAAGGTCAACGGACGGTTGTCGAAGGCAGCAGGCAGACGGAAACCGTATTCCACGAGATTGGTCTTGCGGGCTCTGTCACCACCATACATCGCGTTGATCTGTGGCACGCTGACGTGGCTTTCGTCGATGATCATCAGATAGTCGTCAGGGAAGAAGTCGAGCAGACAATAGGGGCGTTCTCCTGCCAGTCTGCCATCAAAATAGCGACTATAGTTCTCGATACCCGAACAGTGACCCAGTTCCTTGATCATTTCCATGTCGTATTCCACACGTTCCTTGATGCGCTGTGCCTTGATGGGGTCGCCCATCTCCTCGAAGAAGGCGACTTGCTTCACGAGATCGTCTTGTATGTTGCGGATGGCGATATTCGTCTGTTCCTGTGAGGTCATGAAGAGGTTGGCGGGGTAGAGTTTGTATTCCTCAAAACGTGCCAGACGGTAGAATGTGACAGCATCCACTTCTTCCAGAGCGTCTATCTCGTCGTCCCAGAAGGTGACACGCAGCACGACCTCACTATAAGCCATGGCGATATCTATGGTATCACCCTTCACACGGAAGTTGCCCCGTTGCAGGTCAATGTCGTTCCGAACGTACAAGGCGCTGACGAGATTTCTTAACAACGCATTACGATCCAGTTTCTGTCCGACGTGCAGTTCTATGACATTCTCCTGAAGAGCCACAGGACTCCCCATGCCGTAGATACATGAAACAGAAGATACAACGACTACGTCTTTTCTGCCTGACAATAAATTAGATACGGCAGAAAGTCGCAGACGGTCTATCTCTTCGTTAATGTCCAGATCTTTCTCTATGTAGGTGTCAGTAGAAGGCAGATAAGCCTCTGGCTGATAGTAGTCATAATAACTGACATAATACTCGACGGCATTCTGAGGGAAGAATCCCCGCATCTCGTCGTAGAGTTGTGCTGCCAATGTCTTGTTGTGGCTCAAAATGAGGGTGGGGCGGTTTACGTTGGCTATCACATTTGCCATCGTGAAAGTCTTGCCAGAACCTGTCACACCCAAGAGAACCTGCGACTTGTCTCCACGTCGCAGTCCGTCGGTGAGTTCTTGGATAGCCTCCGGCTGGTCTCCTGTCGGTTTATATGGTGAAGTAAGTATAAAATCGCTCATAACAAAGTGCAAAGATAGCAAAAAATTGATAATTGATAATTGATAATTGATAATTATTGAGAAAAAACTTTGTTTTTTGCGTAAAAAGCAGTAATTTTGCACCCCGAATGAAGAAAAATATGTTCATATTGGCGTGTATCGCCCTGATGATGGGCAGTTGCGCAGGAGAATTCAACAAGGTCTATAAATCGACAGACAACGACTATAGATACGAGTACGCAAAGGAAGCCTTTGCCATGGGTAAGTTCCAGCAGGCATCAACGCTCCTTGAGGAACTCATCACTCTTAAGAAAGGAACGGATGCGGAGCAGGAGAGCCTCTATATGCTGGCGATGGCCCAGTATTGTAACCGCGACTATGAGGCAGCCTCCGCTACTTTCAAGAAATATATCAGCAGATATCCGCGAGGTGAATATTCCGAGTTGGCTGGTTTCTATGTAGGACAGACACTCTATGAGAGTTCTCCGGAGCCTCGCCTCGACCAGTCGCCTACCATTGGCGCCATGAATGCCTATCAGCAGTTTCTCGACCTTTATCCTGACTCTAAGTTGCGCGAAGCGGCTCAGGATCGTTTGTATGAACTGCAGGACAAACTCGTCACGAAGGAACTGCTCTCTGCGGAACTCTACTTCAACCTTGGGGGCTATTTCGGTAATACCAATCCTGGAAAGAGCGACGAGAACAACTACACCGCTTGTATTATTACGGCTCAGAATGCGCTCAAGCAGTATCCTTACTCCAGATGGCGTGAGAATTTCGCCCTGCTGATTATGAAGAGCAAGTTCGAGTTGGCAGAGAACTCATCTGAAGACAAGCGCCTTGACCGTTATCGTGATGCCGAGGATGAGTGTTATGGTTTCCTCAACGAGTATCCCGATTCGAAGAATGTCAATCTGGCCCACAAGTATATTTCTAAGTGTAAGAAAATAGTTAAAGATTAAAATATGGATTACAAGAAATCAAAAGCACCGGTTAATACCGTGACCCGCAACATTATGGACCTCTGCAAGGATACCGACAACATCTATGAGACTGTTGCCATCATTGCAAAGCGAGCCAACCAAATCAGTATGCAGATTAAGGAAGACTTGTCGAAGAAACTGGCAGAGTTTGCTTCTTATAACGATTCTCTTGAGGAAGTGTTTGAAAACCGTGAACAGATCGAGATCTCACGCTACTACGAGAAGTTGCCGAAGCCCTCTCTGCTGGCTACGCAGGAATTTGTCGAGGACAAGGTCTATTGGCGTGATCCCCAGCGCGACAATCTGAATCAGGAGAACTAATTCGCTATGATACAGCGTAAACAGACTCTTTATCTCATGGCGGCCATTATTTTGACCGTCATGTGTCTTTCTATGCAGATAGGTTCGTTCTGTGCTGCAGGGCTCGAGGTGGCCCGTGTGTATAATCTGTGGTTTACCGATGCTCTCGGCAAGCATCATTTCGACACATGGCCGCTGATGGCTATTCTGCTTCCCACCGCGGTGATAGCCTGCTATACTATCTTTATATACCACAACCGCAAGACACAGGCCCTTTTCTGTGGGCTCAACGCCTTGCTGGTAGTTGGTTGGTATATCTGCTATTTCGTGGTCGGTCAGACGGTAGGCGACAAATCATGGGGCGTGGTTGACTTCCGTCCTGAATGGCCTGCTGTACTTCCCGCCATAGCACTTATCTTCTATGTGATGGCTATGCGTGCCATCAGGGCTGATGAGCGCTTAGTACGTTCCATGGACAGGATTCGTTGACAGACGTTTCCTGCTCTGTTTCTTTCCATTAGCATCTTGATACTGCTCGATGACGACACCACGATACGGGGTGCCGTTAGTCAGGCGGTGTCCGGATAAGTCGAATAGTGCCTTTGGCTGTTCGTTGGAAGTGCTGATGGGGGTGATACCGTTGGCAGACTCTGTAGAGAAGCGCCAGGCATCAAACTGCACATTGTCGGCTTGGGTAAACACCAGGAAAAGGAAGTTCTTGACACCTTTGAAAACTTCAGGGTCGATATTCACCGCATGGTCTTCAAACTCCGTTGAAGAGAAGTTCATCGTAGCGATGGGCTCCCCTTTACTGGCTGTACGTATTTCGAATGTACCGCTGCCCTTGGCTCTGAGGATAAAGGACTTGGCACCCTCCTCTCCAAAATCGATATTGCGTACAGATGTCCACGATCCTGCAGCCATCTTGATGTACATGTTCTCTGAAGCATCATTACCCAGAGAACTCTTCGAGGTGTTGGGGGTGATGTTCTTGAAGTCCTCGTAGTTGACGCCTCCACATGAGGCCATCGTCTCGGCCTGCTGGAGTTGGTAGGGGTTCAGGGCCTTGAGGGGGTTGACGCCTTTCGTGGTCAGATTGACCTTGCTGATGGTCTGTGTGGCTTCATCGACAGTAACTTCATCTACACAGATGGAACGATAGGTGGATGCGTCAGAATCGACAGCCTTGGCATTCTTCATGCCTTCCAACAAACCACCAGAGTGGTAGATGTGATAGTAGGAACCCAAGAATTTGTGCAAGTGGGAGTGGTTGTTGGGTGCAGTGGAAAATGGGCCATAGACACCTTTATATACCCATGAGTCAGGATCCATCGGATTGTCGGAAACCATATAGCACATGGTGCATTTGTCAGGTTTCGAAACGCTGATACCCTTTTCACTCTTATAGGTATTCCAGTCAGCATCTTTGCGATCTTTCCAACTCGAACAATAGGTATAGACGAACTTGCCGTCCATGACGTTCAGTTCGCTGGCTTCAAAATGGTAGGGGGCTGGAATCTTGACAGCACTCCCGTCGAGTTCAATCATCGAGGGCTTGAGTTTTACGATACCGGCATTGTTGGGCTGGATGTCATTGCCTTTCGCGTTGGGATCGCCACCACCGAAGGATAGCCAGCCCGTGCCGTTCTCATCAATCACCACACCCGGGTCGAAACACCAACTACAGGGATTGACGCCTGGTGTGTTGCCTGTCACCAAAGCCCTGGATAGGGGAGATTTCCAAGGTCCGATAGGTGAATCAGCAGTCAGCACACCCACGTTGGAAGCCCAGTTGGCAAAATAGAGGAAAAACTCATCCTTGCCTGTGGTCTCATTGTGTCGCCACGTCACAGAGGGTGCCCATGACCTGAAGAAACCTGAGCCCCACGAAGAACAAAGTTTGTTTACGTCAATCGTTCCGTGGAAAGTCCAGTTCACCATATCGTCCGTTGAGAAGATGACAAACGACTTGATGTCGCCATAATCATTGGTTCCCCCTTTGCCGTTCTTGATAAACTGTTGGTGGTCGTTTGACCCATAGACGTATAACCGTCCGTTATAATCCAGTGCCGTTGGGTCAGCGCAGAATATACAACCGCTGATAGGATTTGCCTGTCCTGTCGGCTTAAAGTTGGTGGCGATGGTGGTCTGCGCGTTTAACTGTAAACTCATGGCCATCAGTGTGGCCAGTGTAATGTTTCGTATATGCATAGTTAATTAGTTAATATATTATGCTGCAAAGATACTTCTTTTTAGGCAAATAACCATATCTTTTCCATATTCTTTTGTTAAAAAGATGTAATTCTTTGCAAAAACTTAGTACTTTGTATTGCAAGGTACTATTATTTTGCCTATCTTTGCGCCCAGAATCATTTAAGACGCAAGAAAATGAACATCGAAAACGCTAAATCACAGATGAGGAAGGGGATGCTGGAGTACTGCGTACTGCTGCTCCTGAAGCATCACCCCTCGTATGCCAGCGACATCATTCAACAATTGAAGGATGCCGAACTGCTCGTGGTGGAGGGAACGCTCTACCCGTTGCTGACCCGTCTGAAGAACGACGGCCTGCTGCGGTATGAATGGCAGGAGTCCACACAGGGCCCGCCCCGTAAGTACTATGCCCTCAGCCCTGAGGGCGAACAGTTCCTCGCAGGCCTCGACGGTGCCTGGATGGAACTCTCCAATACTGTCAACTATCTCAAGAACATTCACCTTATTAATAATATAGAAGCAAAATGAAGAAGAATATCACCATCAACCTGTGCGGTCGTCTCTTCCAGATCGACGAAGATGCCTACGAACTGCTGCAGAACTACATCGAGTCGCTCCGTGCCTCGTTTGGCAAACAAGAGGGTGGGGCGGAGATTGCCGACGACATCGAGGAGCGCATTGCCGAACTCTTCGACGAGTTGAAGGCCAATGGCACTGAGGCCATCACCATCGACCATGTGAAGGATATCATCACCCGTATCGGCAAGCCCGAAGAGTTGGCTGGCGACGAGGACGAAAGTCAAAACGGAGGTCAGGAGGGCCATCGCTACGACTCGTTCCATACGGCTGCCCAGGATATCCGTGAGAAGTTCCGTGCGAAGACGGCAGGCAAGCGCCTTTACCGCAATCCCAACGACAAGATGCTGGCAGGTGTGCTCTCCGGCTTTGCCGTCTATACCAGCACGGATCCCACCTGGTGGCGCATCGGCTATGCGCTGTTGCTATTGGGCTCCAACTTCTTCCTTTTCCCGTTGCTCAAACTGTTCCATTTTGGAGGCTTCTTCTCCATGAACCTGACGTTTGTGCTGCTCTATTTCATTCTGGCCATCGCCATGCCCACACCCAATACCCCCAAGCAGGTGCTGGAGATGAAAGGCAAGGATGTGACGCCACAGAACCTGGCTGATGTGGTAGTGGAGGATATCCAGCCAGCGCAACCCAAGCGTCGTGGCTGTTTAGGGTCGGTCTTTGCCGTCCTCGTGTCCATCGTCGCTGCCATCTTCATTGCCTTTGCCGCCTTCATAGGCTTTGGACTGCTGATAAGCCTGTTGCTCATCATCATCTCCATTATTGTCGTCTTCACCGTCCCCGCAGCAAGCGGGATGAGCCTGCCCTTCGACATCGGCTATCTCCATCTACCCGAACTTATCAGCGTCCATCCCTGGATCGTGATCACGTTCATCGTCGGCCTGGTGCTCACCCTCTTCATCCCCCTCTATGCCATCATCCACATGCTTCTCTCCAAGGCAGGCAAGGCACAGCCGATGGGCGTTGCACAGCGTATTATCTGGATTGTCATCTGGCTCGCTGCCCTGTGCAGCATGATTCCCGCCCTCGTCTGGATTCAGCAGCAGGAAAGTACTCGTTATACCACTGAGATAACTAAGAAATATGAATATCAAGGCGTGATGATGAGTCATGACGATAAGAAGTTCCTGCGCAAAGGCGACTGGAACCTGATTAAGGCCGAGAATTGTGACCACTATACCTATAGCGGATATTATGAAGGCAATCCCAACTTGCGTTTCTTGGATGTCTTTAATGAGAATTGTGAGGAGGTGTTTCAGGCAGAGCGCAAGGAGGCCGTCGAGCCTGGTGTATATTATCTGGAATTTTCCGTCAGAACGGAGGGCCCCGGCCCTTGTGTTTACGTCATCGGCGATAGTGTCATGCTAAAGTCTATTCCTGTGAGTGAGGATCCTGGTATGGGCTGGGTTCGCACTGTCATTGAGAACATCGTTGTCTCTGGCGATTCCATCGCCTATGGTGTCTCTTCCGATGAAGCATTCACTGGTCAGCCCTGTCGCGCCCAGTGGTTCTCCGCTACAGACTTCAAACTGACCCGTACCGGTGATTTGCCGAAATCCAAAGAATCAAAGAAATAAATGAAGGTTCCCCCAACGGGAACCTTTTTTATGAGTGCCTGACCCCGCGTGCATGAAGAAAGTGAATTAAATGAATCAAGGCCTGTCGCAATGACAGGCCTTTTTCTTTTTTCTGAAATACATTTGGCTAATCATGAGGTTGAAATAAATACAAGGTATAACGTTAAAGAATAATAAAGGGGATTAGGTTATCGAGAGAAACGGCGGTTTTGTCGATAAAGTGAGAAAACGGGCTTGCAGGGATTAAAAAAAAGTTGTACCTTCGCAGTCGATACTACGAAGAATCGGTTTATCGGGCCTTCAAATTTAATAATTCAAACACATTTAGGACTATGAGAAAGAAATTATGGCAAAAATGCAAGTTTTCGTGCAAAATGTTTGCGAGTGTGGAATCTTTTAACTACTTTTGCCGATGAAAAGGGAGTTTGGTAAATGGCTACTTGACATAGCCAAGTATATGGTAACAGCATTGTTGCTTGCAACCATCTTCAAGGACATGTACGATCCTATCATCATTTATTTGGTGGTGCTTCTGTCATTGGTAATATTAATATTGGGTCTCTATGTCATTTACGACAGTGACCTGGATGAAAAGAAATTAAAGAAAGGAATCAGAAAATGAATACATTGATTATTGCAGGAACTTTGGTTTTAGTGGCAATTGTCGGGACTGTCATTATTAAGTATTTGGAAAAGAAGGGAGCGAACAGTGCTCCCTAACCATTATAAACGCACAGAAACATATCAAACGCGGAGGGGCGGTTCTATTGTGACAAGCGATTTCACAGTAGAGCCGTCTCTTTTTTGAGTTTTAAACTCTTCGACATGTGCTGACAGAAAGGCACTCGGAACATTCCGGGTGCCTTTATATTTTGAAAACTATATTAAAAAAAACCATCATATCATTGAGGATTGGGGGAAAAAGTGTATATTTGCAGAGAAATCACAAACTTAAAAATCTTTGAATTATGTGTAAGGTAGGTGTTCCCAAGGAGATTAAGAACAATGAGAACCGCGTGGGTATGACCCCTGCGGGAGTGGCAGAACTGACGCGTCGCGGACACGAGGTCTTTGTGCAGCATACGGCTGGCGAGGGCAGCGGATTCAGTGACGATGAGTACGTGAAGGCAGGCGCAAAGATACTCCCTGCCATCGAGGACGTGTATCGCGAGGCGGAGATGATCGTGAAGGTGAAGGAACCTATCGAACCAGAATATGCGCTGGTGCGCAAGGGACAGTTGCTGTTCACCTATTTCCACTTCGCCTGTGAGAAGGAACTGACGGATGCCATGTTGAAGAGCGGCGCCATCTGTCTGGCCTACGAGACGGTGCAACTGCCTAACGGCTCGCTGCCGCTGTTGCAGCCGATGAGTGAGGTGGCGGGGCGCATGGCTACGCTTAATGGTGCATACTATCTGCAAAAGACGAAAGGTGGCAAGGGCAAACTCATCAGTGGTGTGCCTGGTGTGTCGCCAACACGTGTGCTGGTACTGGGTGGCGGTGTAGTAGGGGAGGCTGCTGCACGGATGGCTGCCGGTATGGGTGCTGAGGTGACTATCACGGATGTCTCGCTGCCCCGTCTGCGCCAACTCGACCTCGAGACACCATCCAACGTGCATACACTCTATTCGTCGGAGCATAATATCCGTCAGCAGTTGCCCACAGTGGATATCGTGGTAGGCTCGGTGCTCGTGCCTGGCGACAAGACACCTCATCTGATCACCCGCGACATGCTGAAACTGATGGAGCCGGGAACGGTACTCGTGGATGTGGCTATCGACCAGGGCGGTTGTTTCGAGACCTCTCGCCCCACTACCCACAACGAACCCGTCTATACAGAGGAGGGTATCGTTCATTACTGCGTGGCGAACATCCCCGGCGCCGTGCCTAACACCTCGACACTCGCCCTGACAAACGCCACCCTGCACTATGCCATTGCTCTTGCCGATAAGGGCTGGCAGAAAGCCTGCAAGGATGACTCCGCACTGGCGAAGGGACTGAACATCGTAGAGGGAAAGGTGGTCTTCAAGGCTGTCGCCGATGTCTTTGGTCTGCCCTATGAGCCATTAACACTGTAAAAAACATTTAAGATATAAGGATGAAGACAACTATTATCATCGCATTGCTCGCCTTTTTCGGAATGACTGGACAGGCACAGCCACTGCTGAAAACACATGTAGAGACAGGAGATGTTGAGGGCACTCCAGATGGAACAGACATCGCCGTGTATAAAGCCATTCCCTATGCAGCCCCTCCCGTGGGCGACTTGCGATGGAAGGCACCACAGCCCGCCAAGCCATGGAAGGGTGTGCTGAAAGCGGAGGATGTGGCCAAGTGGCCCCCTCAGCCCGAAAAGAGTTATGTGAAGTACGACATGATGAGTGAGGACTGCCTGTATCTTAGTGTGACGACGCCTGCCAAGAGCGTCGATGACGCCTTGCCTGTGATGGTGTTCATTCATGGAGGCGGTTTCCAGACGGAGCATTATGGTGGTGACCTGTGGCAGAGTCTCGCCCGCAAAGGTGTCGTCGCTGTCTCTATCGAATATCGTGCAGGTTCTTTAGGGTTTATGGCTCATGCTGAACTGACGAAGGAGTCGCCCGTAGGTCACTCTGGCAACTATGGCCTTCTCGACCAGATCTTCGCCTTGCAGTGGGTACAGCGTAACATCAAAAACTTCGGTGGTGACCCTAAGAAGGTAACTATCTTCGGTGAGTCGGCTGGTGCCATGAGTTGTCATATCCTCTGTGCCTCGCCCCTGGCCAAGGGCTTGTTCCGTGCCTGTATCAGTCAGAGCGGGGGCTTCATGTCGCCCACGAGTGTGATTAATCAGGAACTGGCTCAGATGGTCGGTCAGATGTTTATGAGCCAACTGAAGAAAAACTCCATTGCTGAGATGCGCCAGATGGACGCCAAGGAACTGACGGGTAATGGTGTGAACTTCCCTGCCTGTACGCCCATCGTCGATGGCTATGTCATCCCAGAACCTATCTACGACCTCTACGAGAAAGGCAACTACAACGACGTGGCTGTGCTGATCATGCATAATAGCGACGAAGGTGCTGTTGATTTCGACAAGGTGAGTGTAGAGGACTACGATCGTCAGTTCAGCCAGTTGCCAGGTCAATGGGCCGACAGTGCGAAGGCGCTCTATCCTGGTAACACTGAAGAGGAACGACTATTTAGTATGCGCGACTTTGTTCGCGATGTGGGTTTCGGCTGGCCGTCCTATGCCTGGGCAACCCTGCAGAAACAGACGGGTAAGAGTCCTGTCTATATGGCCTATCTTGCCCAGAAGTCAGATACGACTGTCTATGCCAAGGGTAATCGTCGTGGTGCAGCCCATTGTGATGATATGATGTATCTGAAAGGTGCATTTGACGATAAGGCAGAGAAGTATCCCCAGGAGAAGAAGGTGGGCGACCTGATGCAGCAGTATTGGGTGAACTTCGCCAAGACGATGAATCCAAACGGAGAAGGCGAAGCCAATGGAGAGCGCTTGCCACGATGGCCTGTGTTTGAGGATGGCAAGGCGACTGTGATGCAGTTTAACAATGGTGCCTCACTCATCACGACTCCCAATCAGGAGCGCATCAAACTCATCGACGGGTTTATGAAGTATGTTCGCTCACTCAGTACCACAAGTAAATAATATGAAGAAACCCGCCCGTGGTCTGCGTGGCGAGAACATCGAACTGGAGTTAGAGAAATATTCCAGAGACAAATAACGGAGAAACCATCTGTTAAGTGGGGTGAACAACTACTTAAAGAGTTTAACAGAAACGCATAACTACAAAGAATAGTTGTGCGCTTCTGTTTTTTTAGTTATCTTTGCCGCCAGATACTGAAAACGTCATTGTTGTTAAACGAACAAACAGAAACAAAATGAAGAAACTAACGAATAAAGAACGGGAAGTGATGGAACTGTTCTGGCAGCATGGCCCCATGTTCGTCAGGGAACTGCTCGAACATTACGAGGAGCCGCGTCCGCACTTCAACACGCTATCCACCATCGTCCGTCGTCTGGAACATGAGGGCTATATCGGTCACAAGCAGTATGGCTCTACCTATCAATACCATGCGCTGATAACGGAACAGGATTATGCGAAGAGAAACATCTTCCGACTGGTGGATGATTACATCGAGGACTCCTACAAGGGGCTGGTGTCAACTTTCCTGAAGGAAGAAAAACTCTCCGTCGATGAACTGCGTGAATTGATTT
>JAGCPK010000029.1 GCA_017965725.1 Prevotella sp. | reverse complement strand
TTTGAGCAAATCTACTAATACACATATATAATAATGATAAATGATAATAGCCATCCTAATATGGTGATCTTAAGGAATCTGTCTTCAAACAGCAACCTGGTTGGGCTCCCGCTTTTCACTTCGACAATGGTAATCTGCAGATAACGTATGATACCAGATAACACAAAAATACTCGTTGCATACAAGAAAGGACTATGAAAACGGCTCGTCACCTCAGGCGAGACGGTGTACATGATGTAGCAAACCATCGTGATACTTGCAATAATACCTATCACCTGATTCATAAACGGAAGGTTGTATCTGTCAACGTTGTTTCTGGCTTTGATGTTAGTCTCTTCAAACATCACCACGTCATCCCTGCGTTTGGCAAAAGCCAAAAATAAAGCCAAGAGGAATGTCATCAAAACCATCCAGTGTGACAAGGATATACACGTAGCCATCCCACCCGCAACAATCCTAAGCACATATCCCGCTGCAATGATGAAGACATCGACGATGGCCATCTGTTTGAGACGAACACAATAGGCGATATTCATTAACAGATAAAACAGAACGACTCCAAGCAAATTAGAGATATCAACGCCTGCCCGCCACGGAAAAAGATATATGAGCAAAATGGCAGCCATCCAACAAAGAGCCATTAGTGCTAATGCCAATCTTCTGCTTACTGCGCCACAGGCGATAGGGCGCAATCTTTTCATAGGATGTAACCTGTCGGCCTCAGCATCACAGATATCATTAAGACAATAAATGCCGCTTGCAGCAAAACAAAACGCGATGGTCATCGTCACCGCCGATAAGAACAACTGACCCTCCAAAATGCTACCATTGAAAAACAAAGGCAGAAGCACGAAGCAGTTCTTGATCCACTGTCGGGAACGAAGGATACTTATCATTGGTTTTATCATCATCGCCTGAGAATCTTAAACACCTTCAACCCAACCGCCTTGCTTTCTGCAACCATGACAGTCTGTAATGAGTCGGACTTGTTTATACTATCATAATAGTCATACAAGCGGTTCGCACCGTAATCTGAATCCCTTTGAGGAAGAATCATATAATGAATATCATGGGGAAGATAACGAGACGGATATACACCTAAATAATAGGTGTCGCTACTTAGTCTTTCCATTTCATAAAAGACAGAAAAAGGGGCCACGACGCTTTTGTTTCTTAACATGGTACATCTGTCCATAAAACGTTCTATCTCCGAATAGTTTTGTCGTCGGTTGGAGCCAACACATCCTTGTATTACTAAGAACAGCACGAATAATCCTATGATGCAATGATATCTGCGGCCCTTCGTGAGTCCAGTCAGAATAATCACTAACAGGAAAAGGGGTAAGTAAGCCATCCAATAATAGTAAGTAGGAAAACGCCCAGCCAGATTCATCAATAAAGGAATAGATAATACAACAGCAAAAAGAAAGATCATCGTGGAATAGACTGGACTACCTTCTTGTTTTCTGTGAACTGAGAAAAAGGCGAAAATAGCCACACCTACCAAAGAGACATACGCCGAATGTGTATATATTTCCAAGATGCGGCTGTAAAACGGCACATCCGTCGTGTTCCCTGCAATCTTTTCCACATAGAGGGCTGTATCGAATCCCAAATAATCGCCCAAGACTGGCAGGGTAACCATCGCCAACTTCATTAGAGAGGTTGAATAAGACAACGCATTGACAACAAAGGCAGTCAGATGATCATGATAGCCCATGAAAGCACAAACCAACAGAAAGCCGAGAAGTGTACCTAATGCAGATAAAACAGACAGTGTCTTTATCTCCTCGCGATAGTCATTAAGTAACAATAATGTCAACAATAGTAATATAAACAGATAGACCACCGTCTGTATCCCTGACGCAAAAAGGAGAGCCGACAGGAGAATTATGGGGATAGGGCGGTGATGTATCATCTCACCTACAATAAATACCAAGATAGCGGCACCCAACAAATCGGGCCTACCATTGCTATACATATTAATCATATCATCGGTACGCCATAACAGCACGATAAGTAGGCTGACATGCACTAATGACATCCTGATTCCCATCTGTCGGCATATCCTTAGAAGCCCACATCCTATTAACAACATAACGACTAAGTTCAGAGAACGACAGGCAATCAATGTCGTACCGAAGATATTCATCCATAAGACCATCACCATAGAGTATAATGGCGGATATAGCAAGAAGGGGTCTTGGTGGGCTACGGAATACCAGGCATGAGTCGTCCACCCCATGCCCTTGACATAGTGTATGGGCGTATCTGTAAACATCACCTCATCCACCCACGGAACCATGTTTGTCAGACTAGAATAGGCTATATCCATCATCACAAAAGAGAGGATGAAATAGAACCAATTGGAATGGGAAAGGCGTTCTATGATGCCAATTCCTTTCCTTGTAATGATAAAGCAGGTAAAGTTGGAACTCATGGGAACGCCAATTGCTCAGAGTCGGTTCTTCTCAGCATTACCGGCACCAGTACCCTTATACTTCGACGGTGTAACGTTGAAGCGGTAGCGCAGGGAGAGTTGGATACAACGTGAGTCATTGTCCTCCATCTTCTGAAACATCATACGGTTGCTGTAGAGTATGACATGGTTGATACCGCCATTAAAGAGATCGTTGCCTGTCAACTTGACATTCAAACGGCGTTTGAAAAAGTCCTTGCTGACGCTGAGCGAGAGCATAGCATTTGTACAATCAACCCAGATATTTGAGCCAGTATTGCCGTGCGTATGCATGTTAAAGTCGGCCTGCATAAGCCAATCGTGTGGCAACATGATGACGTTGCCTAATTGCAAGGACAGCATTGGATGGCTGAAACTTTTCTTCTGACCCAAGAATGTCCCTTCAAGCCACGGTTTCATCAACGACACGTTATATTGTGGCGTCCATATGATCCCGTCGTACAGTTTGACGTTCTTCTGTGCACCAAGTGTGATAGTGAGCCAGTCTGCGTGGTCGTAGTTTTTACTAGTGACAAGATTCACCTTTGAGTCGTCCTCCATACTTTGCGTCTCGGAGATGATGGGGTCGATACAATGCGAGTAGTTCATCATCAGATAGAGCCACTTCCACATCACCATTGCGTTCAGGTTGTGATACTTGATGGGCATCAGATAAGGATTACCCGTCTGACGGTTCAGACGATTCTCATAGGTGACATCGCTGCTCAACAGCCAGTAGGCCGGGCGTGAGGTGCGCTTGGCATAACTGAAGGAAAGTTGTAGGTTCTTGGCTGACGTCGATACAGATGCCGACGGGAAAAAATCGTCGTAGGTACGGCACTGCTCATCGCATCGCTGTCCGCTGACAAAATACTCCGACTCCACGTGTTCATAGCGCAGACCTGCCGACAACTGGAAGTGGCCCAAACGCTGGCGCAGTTCTACGAAGGGGGCGATGTTATTTTCGTGCTGTTCGTTGTTACTATTGGCAATGTATCCCTCCTGATTGTCGAATCTGCTTTTCCAACGTGTGTTGGTAAATTCCTCACCAACTTCTATCTGACCTTTCCACAGCGGATGGGTGACGAAAAGTTTCTCGGCAAACATTTTACTCCGTGTCTGACTTTCAGTGTTCACGTCGCGGTCTTCGTACTCAGTACTAAGTTCCTGTTGCTGATTAAGGTTCCGCTGCTTGCGGGAAGTATAGTCGGCATTAAAGTCGATGCAGAGTTTACCCACTTTGCCAGTGTAATAAAGATTGACCTGATGGCTGGGAGTATTCTTGTCACGCCGGATGCTGCTGTTTTGTAAGTGATCGTATGGCATACCGTCGGCCAACAAATCATCATCATATTCGCTGCAGGTCTTCACATAGTCATAGGTGTTCTGGTAGAATCCGCCGAAAGAGTGGTTGTCATTAATTTGGTAGTTAAAGCCGAATCGTCCTTCTAAGAAGGGATTACGAACATTTTTCTTCTGCCTGTTGTTAATCACCCACAGCGTATCGGCAAAGACGGTCTGCTCAAACTCACCACGGCCCCATCGTTTGTTGTAGGCGCCGAAGAGGTTGGCAAAGAATTCCAAACCACCTGTGCGGTAGGTCAGGTTAATGCGTTCATTGTTGGCGTAGCCGTGTCCCTTGCGACTCCACGAGGTCAGTTCCACACCCAAGCCTTCGCCTGCCGCCCGCTTGGTACGGATGACGATGACGGCATTGACGGTTGCATCGTAGCGGGCACCAGGATTCTGGATAACCTCGATAGTTCGGATATTGTCCGACTGGACATTCTTCAGTTCATTTGTATCAGTCATTTTGCGGTTGTTTAGATAGATGAGAGGCACGCCTTTGCCCAAGATCTCAAAACCCTCACCTCGCTTGACAATCATCGGTACACGGGAGAGGACATCCTCCGCCGTGCCTAATCGTTCCATCACCGTACCTTCTACGTTCATCAGCAAGGAGTTCCCTTGTAGCACCACCTTGGGACGCTCACCCTGCACCACCACACCATTCAGCGTGTAGTTATCAGGCTGCATTCGTATCGTCCCTACCTCTTCTTTGTCACAAAGCCGATAGATGGTTTTGTAGCCGACATAAGAGATGCGGGCGAGGACTTTTTCTTGTTCGTAAGGGACAGCAAAGTAACCACTCTCATTGGAAACACCACCACTAAGCAGCGTAGAGTCAGCGGGATTGAGTATAGCGACGTTGGCAAAGGGTACAGGCTCTCCCTGTTGATCGATAATAGTACCTATCAGGTGGCGATTGGTTTTGTGGATACACTCGATATAGATTTCACTCTTTCCACTCTTATAGACACGGACGGGATAGAAGCCAACAAGTTGTTGGATGGCATCGGGGACGGACTTGTGCTGCACATGGGTTGTCACACGGAAGTCTTCAAGTTCGTCGTAGATGAAAATCACATCATAATCGGCGGTCTGCGACTGAATATATTTCAGGGCATCGGAAAGGGATACGTTCTGAAAGTTGCGGCTGATGTGCTGTGCACTGATGGTCATACCTGTCAGGCACAGCAAGAAGATCACTAACTGTCTCATGGCTGTAGTTCGATGGATGATGAGACAAACAGGGTATCGCCTTTCAGTTCCAATTGCAACCAGTCGAAGTTATTGAGCATCTCTACTACCTTTTCTATGGAGTAGTCAGGCTTCCACTGATAGAACAAGCGAATCTTTCGGACGGCTTCGGTGCTGTACTCTACATTTATATTATAATAGGTGGAGAGTTCTGCCAGTATCTGCTCCAGCGGCACGTTGTCATAGAGTTTGGGCTGAGTTGGAATCGAGTCTGTCTTTATTGTATCAACGGACAACGTCTGTTGATGCAAATTAGAAATTCTCTTCTCCTGAGTCGGGGATTGCAAGTCCCCTCCAACACGACGATAGATGTAAATGGTTGCATAGGCAAAGCCTGAGAGCATGAGAATGCCTATAAACATGGCAGCGAATTTATAGAAAACGGGGAAATGTCGAGAGGAATCGGCACGCTCCGTCCGTTGCCATTCAGCATTAATTATTTCATCGGTAATCTGCTCGTCGGCATGTGCAGCATTGACGGCACTCTGTGTCTTAGACATCAGCGTGTAGAATTCACGGCATTCATCGTCGGCAAGTATCTCCTGCCATTCTTCGGCTGTGTATCGGTGGGGCTGTTCCATCATCTGGAGCAATAAATCAGTCTTGTTCATACGCTCATTGGTTTTTAAGATGTGTACGTAATTGACTCAGCGCACGATGCAGATGCTTATAGACGGTGGTTTCGCTGACATCCAGACGACAGGCAATCTCCTTAAAGGTAATGCCGTAACGGAAGTGCTGCATGATGATATCTCGGCAAACGGGCGGCTCCAACTGGTCTATACCTTTATACAAGGTCTTAAGTTCTTCTTCAAACTGTTCCGTCGGTGTGATGGTCGTATCGAGGTCGAGGAGGTAGAGGTGTTCCACCCGCTCTTGTATCTGACGGTTACGCATGACATTTAGGCATCGGTTTCGTACGCTTGTAAGCAGATAGGACTCGGCTGTCTCTTCCCGAAGGTCGCGATGATCGTCAAGAAGTCGGGCGAAGATGTCGTGCACAATATCCTTGCTCTCCGCATCGTCGTGCAGAAGTATGGTGGCCAGCCGATACATCTGACGGTAATGCTGTTTGAACAGTTTTTCGAGTTTCCTTTGATCTGTCATATACTCTTAATACACACGAAAACCGATTTACTAAACCTTAAAGGGCAGTTTTTTTTCAAATAAGGGCAAAAAAGCACTTTTGTTAACCATTCCTCAACAAAAGTACGGAATTATATGCAAATGTTACGTCTCATATTGGGACTTTTACATATTATTAAAAGATATGTTCACATCTACTTCTATAGAAAGAACGGTAAAATCTTACATGTGACGGCGAGGATATGCCAACGCATGGTGACGTAGACATTCTCAAACATGAGGGTAAGGAACGCTGTGCTTATTTCAATCTTAGGCAGTATCAAATATTATACTTACCTTTGCAGTTGTTAATCAATATATGGCAAGACAACTTACACATCGTTTTTTTGTGTTCCTCTAACTTGCTGTTTGGGGGACTTTCCAACAAAATACCAAATAACTATCCAAAAGACGATTACGCAGATGAACGCTATGAGGTAAGTGGTATCGGAGAGTAACCCATGTTTCGAGAAGTTGACGATGCCGTGAAATGCGGCGCATAATAGCAATGAATGAGTATCAATGATACCAGGCGCAACAATAAGGCTATTATATAAAAAGTAGCTATTGCACCAATATGAATGTTCTTATAACTTAAGTTTTGTTTCATGCTAAATACCGATTAGTCAAATTCCTTTATTGGGCGTAAAAATAAAATTTTACATGTAGATCATTTCCAGATGTTTGGTAGTTGTAGACCGTAGGCTTTTTTACGGTCCACATAGAGCATGGCAATGGCGGTGAGGGCAGCACCGAGGGCGGTGAAGCCAAAGATCAGCATTGAAGTGGTGTAGGTGGGGTCGGTTTCGTTGGCTTTACCTACAAACATAGGGATGATGGCTCGTCCGAAGTTCTGAATGAAGAAAATCATGGAGTAGGCGGTGCCAAGACACTTCAGGGGGATAATCTTCGGTACACAGGGCCAAAGGGCGGCAGGTGCAAGGGAGTAGCCTATGCTGAGGATGACCATCAGAGTGATGGCTATCGTAGCGGAATGCATCGGCATGGAGAAACCAAAATGGACGGCAGTGAGCATCAGGGCTCCTGTGATGACGAGTGTAACCCCCTTGCCATAACGATCATAGACCAACCCAAAGAGGGGAGTGAAGAGCATCGTGCCGAAGGGAGCGATACTGGAAAAGAAACCTGCGATGTCTGGATCAACACCGTATTTTATTACCATCAGTTTCGTGGAGAACTTCAGGAAAGGCGACACAGCGGAATAGAACAACACGCAGAAAAGCGTAATCAACCAGAAACCAGGATTGCGCAGAGTGACGCCAATATCGGAAAGGCGGAACTCTTCGCCATTGCTACTGGTTTGACTAGTTTTACTAGATGAATCCAGTCGGCGATCCATGACACAGAAGACAAGAAACGCCAAAAGCCCGATGATGAGAAATGCCAATGCGACGAGCAGAGGGGTGGAGAGCGTATAGTGGCGGGCGATGGGGGCAGAGATGCTAAGGGCTGCAGCAGTACCGAAGCGGGCCATCGCCAATTGGAGCCCCATCGCAAGAGCCAGTTCATGACCAGTAAACCAACGCACCATCGCTTTTGAAACCGTGATGCCAGTCATCTCATAACCCACACCAAAGATGGCGAAACCGAAAGAAGCCCAGGCTGCCGATACAGGTAGGTGGGTGTTGAAGAAGGATACGTCAGCACCACCGAAGTCGGCAGTGACGGCATAGTATTTGATGAGGGTGCCGAGCACCATCAGGCTGCAGGCGAGAGTACCGGTGAAACGGATACCCATCTTATCGAGGATAAGCCCCGAGAAGAAGAGCATGAGCAGGAAGACATTGATAAAACTGCCTGCTCCAGAAAAGAAACCATAATCGGATGGTGTCCAGCCAAGGCCACCTTGGCTACGAGGCATCTCCAACAGCGTCTCAAGGGGCGACATGATGTCGTTGACGAAGTAGCCCATCATCATAGCCGTCGCCACGATGAAGAGTACGGTCCATCGTGCGACAGGCGAGTCCTGAAGACGCTGTTGGATAGCCATTTATTCCTTGATGTTCGGCAGTTCGAGGCCGATACCCTTCTTGCGATCCACCACCTTCAGCACAAAACCGAGGATGAGGGCAGCCACACCAAGACAGGCGAGCATCACCAACGGAGCCGTGTAGTCGAACTTTGTCGGATCAGTCACACCGGGGTTTGTGGCATCGAGCACCTTACCGATGAGCAATGGGAAGAGCCAGAGACCGATGTTCTGAATCCAGAAGATGAGGGCATAGGCAGATCCAATCACCTTGGCATCGACGAGTTTAGGCACTGAGGGCCATAGTGATGCAGGAACGAGCGAGAACGATGCACCCAACACTAAGATGGTGGCGTAGGCGATGATGATGCCACCCACGGCATTGCCCTTGAACATCGGCAGGATGAAGGCGAAGGTCAGGTGACAGACAATCAGAAGTATCGAACCTAATACCAACATCGAGGCGGCCTTGCCGTGATGGTCGAGGTAACTGCCCAAGATTGGCGTGATGAGCACAGCCAGCAATGGGAATACGGCGAATATCGACTCTGCCGACTGACGCATGTAACCCATATAACAATAGGTGATTAATGCCACGATGGAGAGCCCCAACAGACCGTACTTCAGATTTGCCTTCTTCTGGAAATTGCTGGCGAAACCTGCAGCAGCCACGATGAGCATGATGACATACTGTACGATGGTGACACTTGACGAAGCCCAGAACGAATCGCCATCAGGGGGTGTCAGCGTGAGGTTGCACTGCAACATGTTCACGGCGTACTTCTGGAAGGGGAAGATGGCTGAATAGTAGAGTACGCAGAGCAGGGCCACAATCCAGAAACCGCTGTCGCTGAGGATCTTACCGATATCGCTGACCTTGAACGGGTCATCCTTCTCCTCTGCTTCACCAGTCTGGGCATCCAGTTTCTGGTCCATGAAGAAATAGACAATCGTCATGATGAGGGCAATACACATCAGCACCACACCAAAGGCTACAGAACGGCTCACTGAAATCTCACCACCGAGACGGGCAAAGAAGGGTGAGAAGATCATACAGGTGGCTACGCCCAGACGGGCCAGAGCCATCTCAGAACCCATAGCCAAGGCCATTTCACGTCCTTTGAACCACTTCACGATTCCTCTTGATACTGTAATACCAGCCATCTCACAACCGCAGCCGAAGATCATGAAGCCGCAGGCGGCAAACTTAGCCGAGGCGGGCATTCCCTCGTAGAAAGGTGACACGCCGAGTTCGTCGAACACAGGGATATAGTTCAGGTTGTTCGTAAACCAGGTCTCAAGACCCGTGCCCATGAACGATTCGCTGACAGCGTACCATTTCACGCAGGCACCGACGAGCATCACTGCTGCCGAGAGCACGGCGGTGAAGCGCACACCCATCTTGTCGAGGATGATACCAGCAAAGATGAGGAAGAACACGAACACGTTGAGGAACACCTCGGAGCCCTGCATTGTGCCGAAGGCCGTGGAGTCCCAGCCACGGGTTTCCTGCATCAGGTCCTTGATGGGTGAGAGGATATCCATGAAAATGTAACTGCAGAACATGGCGAGAGCCAAGAGCAGCAAAGCGGTCCACCGCATACCGGCAGAGTCGCGCAGAGTTTTCTGAATTGCTTGAGTCATTATTCTTTTATTTTTTTTGATTACTTCTCAGTTTTTATTCCCACGCTGGGAATGTTTTGTTCCCAAGGTGGGAATGATTTGTTCCCAAGGTGGGAATGATTTGTTCCCACAGTGGGAATATTTTGCGGGCCTATTTAAGCCAACGGTCTAACCAATTGAAGAAAGTACGCTGCCAAAGAATACCGTTCTGTGGTTTCAGTACCCAGTGGTTCTCATCGGGGAAGATAAGCAGTTCTGCTTCAATCCCTCTCATACGGGCTGCATTGAAGGCCGACATGCCCTGGGTAGCGTTGATGCGGTAGTCCTTCTCACCGTGAATGCAGAGGATGGGGGTGTCCCATTGATCCACAAACAGATGGGGTGAGTTTTTATAGGTCTTGTCGGCATTGGCAGTACGGTCCTTGTTCCAGAAAGCATCGTCATATTCCCAGTTGGAGAACCAGTTTTCCTCAGTCTCTGTGTACATGGCTTCGAGGTTGAAGGCACCATCGTGGGCGATGAAGCATTTGAAGCGCTTGTCGTGATGACCAGCGAGATAATAGACGGAGAAACCACCGAAGGAGGCACCCACAGCACCGAGTTTGTCCTTATCGACGTAGGACAAGTTGTTGGCAGCATCATCGATGGCAGCCAGATAATCCTTCATGCACTGACCCGTCCAGTCGCCAGAGATTTCCTCCAGCCACTCTTGTCCGAATCCAGGAAGTCCACGACGATTGGGTGCTACAACGACATAACCCTGAGAGGCCATGATCATGAAGTTCCAACGGTAACTCCAGAACTGAGACACAGGACTCTGCGGACCTCCCTCGCAGAAGAGCAGGGTAGGATACTTCTTGCTTTCGTCGAAATCTGGCGGCAGGATAATCCACGTGAGCATCTCCTTACCATCGCTGGTTTTTACCCAACGTTGTTGTATAGTGGGTTTGGCAAGTTGGTCAAGGATATGTTTGTTCTCGAAAGTCAGTTGGGCGATCGTCGTCTTCTCAGGTTTTTTGAAATTGGGAGTAACGATGTATAGGTCAGCGGGAGATGTATAGTTATGGCGCTCCATCACCAGTTGCTTACCGTTGTTCATCAGGCGGATGGAACCGAAGTCGTCCCAGGTGTCTGTGAGTTGCTTCATCTCACCCTTCCAGTTGACGGCATACAGATTCTCTGTAGCATGCCAGACACCGATGAAGTAGATGAGGGCGTCCTTGTTGTCACTCCACACATAGTCATCGACATTGGAGTCGAACGATTCGGTGAGGTAGTGCTTCTCGCCAGTGGCCAGATTATAGCAGCACAATCGGTTGCGGTCTGCCTCGTAGCCGTTACGCTCCATCGAGAGCCAGGCGATGTACTGGCCATCGGGGGAGAACTGGGGATTAGTGTCATAGCCGACATTATTGACGAGATTCTCCTTGGCATTCACCTTATGGTATTTCATCGTTTTTGAAGGTTCAATCTTCGGCTCAACATAGCCGACGGGCTTGCAGAGGTTCTTCGTCTCGCGCGTACCTATATTATATATATAGATATCGGAGTCGGTGGAGATAGAGTAGGCCAGACCCGTCTTCTTGCGACAGGTATAGGCGATGGTCTTGGAGTCAGGGCTCCATGCCAGTTGCTCCATGCCGCCAAACGGTTCCATCGGACACTCGTAGGGCTCACCTTCGAGGATGTCAACACCGTCCTTGATGCCCTCCTCGGTAACCTCAGCCACAAAGGGGTGCTGGATGCTCTCCACATAGTGGTCCCAGTGACGGTACATCAGATCGGTGACTAAACGACCCGTTGCCTTGGGCAGGTCGTCAGGGTTTTTCTTGATAATGTCATTGAAGTCGAGGCTGTGGAGCAGAATAACTTTCTTCCCATCAGGCGAGAACTTAAACCCCTCGATATCTTTTTCTGTCTTCGAGATCTGCTTACGGTCTGTGCCATCAGGGTTCATCGTCCAGATCTGTCCACCCGAAAGGAAGGCAATCTTTCCCTGATACCAGGTAGGATCGGTCTCTGACTTTGTGCCTGTAGTCAGCGTGGTGTTGCCTGTGCCATCGGCATTGATAATGGCAATCTTCTGCTGGCTCTTGTTGGCCTTGACACTATAGTAGCCAACCTGATAGACAATCTGTCTGCCGTCGGCACTGGCTTCGTAGCCACCGATACGTCCCATTGCCCAAAGAGCCTCTGGGGTCATCTGGTTGCTGCTGAGTTTGATGATTTGCTTACCGATTCGCACCTCGTCATCTGCTTTAATAGGAGATCCTATAAAAACTAGGCCAACTAAGATAACTAAGATTTTATGAGTTCTCATCATTTATTTCTTTTGCTGATTCATTCTTTGTTTCTGCAATTCCTCAGCCTGCTTCTGCATGGCCTCCAGACGGGCTGCAAGTCCACCTGTTTTCTTCTTGGGGTTGTTTTTGTTTTCCTTGAAACGGGCCTCAAGGATAGCCAACAGTTTTTCGTCATTTGTCGTTTTGCGGAGGGTCCACATGATGATCGACGAGAAGAACAGCGAGATGAAGTAGTAGAAATTCAAACCACTTGAATAGTCGTTGAACATGAAGAAGAACATCAGTGGCATGAGATACATCATGTATTGCATGTACTTCATCTGCTCAGCCTGTGCACCTACCATCTGATCCTTCTGCTGGCGCATGGTAAACCAAGAGTAGAGGATATTCGAGCCACAGAACAACAGGCAAGAGAGTGACAGGTGATCACCGATACCCCAGATATGAGAACTCCACGACACGATGGGGTCGTAGGTGGCCAGGTCTTCCATCCAGAGGAATGACTGACCACGCAGTTGAATGGCGTTAGGTACGAACCAGAACATGGCAATCCAGATAGGCATCTGTATGAGCATGGGCAGACAACCGCTCAATGGTGAAACACCATACTGTGAATACATCTGCATCATAGCCTGCTGCTTCTTCATCGAGTCCTCAGGCTTGTCGTACTGTTTGGTGGCCTCGTCGAGTTTCGGTTTCAGCACACGCATCTTGGCAGATGACATATAACTCTTCTTCACCATTGGGAAGGTGATGGCCTTCAGCAACAGGGTGATAAGGATGAGCACGATACCCATGGAGAATCCCCATGAGGCCAGCCAGTCGAAGACATAGAGCGTGAACCAGCGGTTGATGAGGCGGAAGAGCCACCAGCCTAAATTGACGAGTTGCTCCAGATCGAGATCCTTGCCGAACAGGCTCTGCTTCTCTACGTCCTGAATGAGGCGGAAATCGTTGGGACCGATATACATTTCAAACTCTGAAGGTTTCTGACCTGTGGGGTCAAAGGCGGTCTTGAGTTTGGCATCAAACTGTTTCAGATAGCCAGACTCCTTTGTGTCCTGAACACTGCTGAGACTGGCTCCACCAGCAAAGTTCTCTTTAGAAATCAGGGCCACGCTGAAGAACTGGTTGCGGAAAGCCACCCAGTCGAGTTGCTCTTCGATGGTCTCGGTCTTATCGCTTGTCTCAGAGAGGTTGTCGGTAGAACCGTCATGAGCCTCCTTATAGAACAAGCCTGTATAGCGATTTTCAAAATAAAAACCCTTTTCCTGCTGACGACTATGGTCGTTCCACTCGATGTCCATCTCCTTATAGGTAGGAGCAAAGACACCGCTCATTCCGTTGGCTGTCAATGAGAAGTGCAACAGATGGTCAGGACCGAGCAGGTAGTCCAGTACAATGCTGCCACCGTCAGCAGCCTGAGCAGTCATGGTAACTGTTGAGTCGCTGACATTTGATGGCGTGAAGAACAGATCCTGAGTGATGATGTTGTCCTGTTTGCCAGCCAACAAGAAATTCATCTGCTGGTCTTTGCTGTCAAAAAGGGTCACGTCTTTATTTCCGTCCTTATCCGCAAAACCCTTGATGACGGCCTTGCTGATGGTGCCACCCTTGGTTGAAAAAGTCAGTTCAACTTTCTGATTCTTCAGCACAATGTCCTGATTGGTTCCGTTGAGAGCGGAATAGAACAGAGCGGTCGTATCACCCTGGGCCGCTGCTTCGGCTTCAGCCTTTCGGGTAGCCTCCTCGGTTTTCTGTTTCTTTTCTGCGTTTTCTTTCATGACAGCAGCGATGCTGTCCTCCTTTCGCTGGGCTTCAATCTGTTCTGCAGAGGGCTGGTTGTACCAACTGAAAGCAATGAGCACTACCGCAATCAATACAAATCCAATAATGGTGTCTTTATTCATTTTCTTGCTTTTATTATTTCTATTATTAATAATGTTCGCGAATATCAAGGTGCAAAATTACACATTTTTTTCGGCATAACGGCACAATCCTAAGTTTTTTTGTTATCTTTGCACTCAGTTATGAGAAAAACAGTATTATTATTTGTGGCAATAATAGCGCTCAGCGCAAGTGCCGCACAGCAGAAAGACAACAATGACGGACGCTATTATCGTCTGTTTGCTCCCTTGACATTCTATCATAATGTAGCCGATAAGTCTTTGGCGCTTCATTCAGAGACGGAGGGTAAAGATCAGGTGGCTGATGCCGTTGACGCTGCGTTGCTCAATATCTATCTGAATCGTCCGGATTTGGTTGAAAACAGTGAAACGGAACTCCAGGAGACAGGTAGTGTCCGTGAGGATGTGGATCAGCCTATCGAGCAGAAGGTGGAATACGTGGAAAGGGTTGAGACACCTGTCATTGATATGCCTGATGATGCCCCTGTTGGTGTCGTTGTTGAGAAGCCCAAATTCTGGACCCGAAAGGGTGACGGTTTCTTGCAGTTCATGCAGAACTTTGTCTCAGGCAACTGGTATAAGGGTGGTGAGTCTAACTATGCGGCTGTTGGTGCCCTGACGCTTGAGGCCAACTATGACAACAAGAACAAATGGAAGTGGGATAATAAACTGGAGATGAAACTTGGTTTCCAGCGCACCCGCACTGACTCTGTCCATAAGTTCAAATCAAACGAAGACCTCATCCGTTATACGGGTAAGTTGGGACTGGAGGCTACGAAAAAATGGTACTACACACTCCAGTTGATTGCCTACACCCAGTTTACTCGTGGCTTGAAAGCCAACGACACCCACACCTATTCTGACTTTATGTCTCCCTTCAATTTGAATATGGGTCTTGGTATGGACTATAAAGTGGAGGCATTCGACAAGAAACTCACAGGAACCGTCAACCTTTCGCCGATAGCCATCAACTATCGTTATGTCGATCGTTGTTTCTTTGACGACGAATGGTTCCCTAGTCGCTATGGCGTTGACGATGGGAAACACTCTCTGTTCGATATGGGTTCCCAGGTGACGGCGGATCTGGAGTGGAAAATCTCTGAAATGGTGAAGTGGAAGAGTCGTTTCTATGCCTTTACTTCCTATAAGCGTACGGAGATCGAGTGGGAAAACACCTTTTCACTGCAAGTGTCCAAATACATCTCGGCTCAGGTTTTCCTCTATCCACGCTTCGACGATGCAGGCAAACGTGATTCCGATCTCGGCTATTGGCAGTTCAAGGAGTATAGTTCGATAGGATTCAATTATACCTTCTGAAAACAAGATCACCCGCCATTTGGCGGGTGATCTTGTTATTCTTTAGCTTCTGTCATATCTCCCTCAATATAGAGGCGTGTCATTTCAACGGTTCCGTTGGTACGGACAGTGATGGATTTCTTGAAATGACCGGGGAACTTACCAGTACCATTATATGTCACCTTGATCTCTCCCTTCTCACCAGGTTTGATAGGTGTTTTTGTATATTCTGGCACTGTGCAACCACAACTGGCTACAGCCTGATTGATGATCAGCGGTGCATCCCCAACGTTTGTAAAGGTAAACACGCATGTTACCACTGGTTCCTTCTCAGAGAATGTCCCGAAGTTATGCGTTAGTTTGTCAAACTTGATTTCCTGTGCCATAGCGGAAGTCATTCCGCAGAGCAGCATTGTCATTACTATAATTTTCTTCATAATCGTACTATTTTAATGAAATTCGTGGCAAAGATAACAAAAAAATAAGAATTAGAGTAACTTTTCACTTTTTTTGTGTAATTTTGGCTTTGCCGAAGGTACTTTCGCTCGAAAATATCCAAATATATTTGGTATTTTACTCGCTTATTCGTACCTTTGCAGTCCGAAAGTAATAAAAACATAATAAATATGTATAGAAGTAAGACTTGTGGAGAGCTTCGGCTCTCAGATGCCGGTAGCGTGGTGACATTGGCCGGATGGGTGCAGCGTAGCAGGAAGATGGGCGGTATGACCTTCGTTGATCTTCGTGATCGATACGGACTGACCCAATTGGTTTTCAATGAGGCTGATGATGCAGATCTGTGTGACCGTGCCAACAAACTGGGGCGTGAGTTCTGTATTCAGGTGAAAGGTGAGGTCAGCGAGCGTCAGAGCAAGAATCCCAAGATGCCTACGGGTGATATAGAGATTTTGGTGAAGGAACTGAATATCCTGAGCGAGAGCCAGACACCGCCGTTCACCATCGAGGATAATACCGATGGCGGTGATGATATCCGCATGAAATACCGTTATCTCGATCTGCGTCGTTCGGCTGTTCGCAAGAACCTTGAACTGCGTCACCGTATGACAATATTGATTCGCAATTTCCTGGATGGCAAGGATTTCATCGAGGTAGAGACACCGATTCTGATTGGTTCTACACCAGAGGGCGCTCGCGACTTCGTGGTACCTTCCCGTATGAATCCAGGACAGTTCTATGCGCTGCCACAGTCGCCTCAGACACTGAAGCAGTTGCTGATGGTCTCAGGCTTCGACCGTTATTTCCAGATTGCTAAGTGCTTCCGTGATGAGGACCTCCGTGCTGACCGTCAGCCTGAATTCACACAGATTGACTGTGAGATGTCGTTTGTAGAACAAGAAGATGTACTCCAGTTGTTTGAGGATATGGCCCGTCATCTCTTTAAGGAAGTGCGTGGTGTAGAACTGCCTCCCCTTCAGCGGATGACTTGGCATGAGGCCATGCGTCGTTTCGGTTCCGACAAACCCGACCTTCGTTTTGGCATGGAGTTTGTGGAACTGATGGATCAGTTGAAAGGCACGGGTACGTTCCCTGTATTCAATGATGCCAACTATATCGGTGGTAT
>JAGCPK010000028.1 GCA_017965725.1 Prevotella sp. | reverse complement strand
GAAAAAAGAGAAAGAAAATTTGGAAACAGGCAAAAAATACTCTTAAATTTGCAATGTCAAAAGTCGAAAACGGACGCAATAAACTCCAAAACGACAACGACAAAGAGAGAATAATAAATAATGTGTAACAATAAAAAGTTTACGATTATGAAGACAAAGAAGAATTTGGTAAACCTGGTGCTCATGAGCATCGTTACCGTAGCAGCAAGTTTCAGCATCACCGCATGTTCTGATGATATGGATACCCTGGACAACAGCAAGGCTAATAATGGCACTAAGGAGAATGTTACCCGTGGTGAACTTCTCGATCCTATCGCCCTCAACTACTTCGACTTCAATTCTTCTGCCGACGTTCAGATCATGACTCCCGATACCACCAAGATCAGCGTCAGCAAGGCTCTGGCAGATAAGTTGGGCATCACCTCGTTCGTCGATCACCCCATGGGTGTCTGGGAAGGTGAGCACATCCGTCCTTACCACATCCGCGCCACGAAGGAGATCCTCTCCGGCGACCGTTACATCCTTGACGTGGTTCAGTCGGGTATCGGCGAGTTCCTCGTCAATCCTGTCACGCTGAGCACAGAGTTCTATAAGAATCCGAATGCAAGCACCACCCGTGGCGGTTCGTCAAACGCATATATGGATGAGGAAGGCGTGCTGCACCCCGAGGGTGTGTATATTATCCATCGTCCTGCAGAGGCTTCGGAGTACATGACCCGCAGCAACAACGACTATCCTATGGAATACTTCTCTGCCGATGAGATCCTCAATGGTGGACGTACACGCGGTATCGTCAACGGTGACTATTTCAAGGTGAACAAGAGCGGTAACGTGATCAACCTGAAGTCGGAACTCAAGAAGGACATCAAGTACGGCAGCGGCAAAGACACCATCACCGTACACGTCAAGGCTCCCGTGGCTTTCGACCTGAACTACAAACTCTACATCGACTGCGGTCGTAAGAAGGTGGTTGTTCCTTATCTGAGAGGTTTCGATGCCAACATCAACGGTTCGTTCTCCTTCAAGCCTGAGGTGACCATCGGTTTCGAGAAGAAGGTGAAACTCCTGGAGCAGAAGACCAAGATCTGTGACTTCACAGCCTTCTCCTTCAAGTTCACCATCGGTCCAGTTCCTTTCTGGGTAGACGTTAACCCGAACATGTACATTAAGTTCGACGCAACAGTAGGCGGCGCATTCTACGGCGGTTTCAAGTACGAGTACGAGAAGACCTTCAAGGCAGGTATCACCCACAGCAACGGCTTCAAGGGCTACGGCAACACAGAGGTCAAGAAGGACGAGTTTACTTTCATCACCCCACGCGGTACATTCTCAGCCGACGCCGGTGTGGCCCTGATGCTTGGAGTAGACCTTATCATCGACAAGGTGGCCGGTCCGAAGTTCTCCGTAGGTCCTAAGGTACAGGCCAAGGCAGCAATGACATTCGCCCCGCTCGACACCAAGAAGCCGCTCGCATTTGACGCCTCACTAAAGATGGGTATCTATGCAGATCTGGGTGTGAAGCTGAAGTTCTGGAAGATCGACATCGCTGAGTGGAACACAACCTTCAACCTGGTCAAGGAGAAGACCCTCTGGTCATACGAGTATCCTCAGGACATGGAGACCAAGAAGAATGACCCTGTGACAAAGGTGCTCGATGCTGCCACAGAAGCCATCAAGGAAGCACAGGAAAAGGCCAAGGAAGCTAACCTCCCCGGATTTTAATAATCCTCACACGCTCTCACATCAAAGACTCCTCATAATGAGGAGTTTTTTTTGTATGGTTATGTCACAGTCCATCATCTTAGATCCGATACGATTTAAATTTTGTTGGAAAAGTGGCTGTTTTTTCGTAAATAATAAGTATCTTTGCAGCCAAAATCTTAGGTAATATGGAATCAAGACTGGTTATTTACAATACTTTGACGCGCCAGAAGGAGCGTTTTGAGCCGTTGCACGCTCCCAATGTAGGTATGTATGTGTGTGGCCCTACCGTCTATGGCGATCCCCATCTGGGACATGCACGCCCTGCCATCACCTTCGACCTGGTGTTCCGTTATCTGAAGCATTTGGGCTATAAGGTCCGCTATGTGCGTAACATCACTGACGTGGGCCATCTGGAGCACGATGCCGACGAAGGCGAGGACAAGATCGCCAAGAAGGCCCGTGTGGAGCAGCTGGAGCCTATGGAGATTGCACAATACTACACCAACCGCTATCATCAGGCGATGGACGCGCTGAATGTATTGCGTCCCTCTATCGAGCCCCATGCAACGGGTCATATCATCGAACAGCAGCAGCTGGTGCAGCAGATTCTCGACAACGGCTTTGCCTATGAGAGCAATGGCAGTATCTACTTCGACATCGAAGCATATAACAAGCAATACAAGTATGGCATCCTCTCTGGTCG
This sequence comes from Prevotella sp., assembly GCA_017965725.1. Taxonomy (GTDB): domain Bacteria; phylum Bacteroidota; class Bacteroidia; order Bacteroidales; family Bacteroidaceae; genus Prevotella. The sequence continues at coordinate 2,696 of JAGCPK010000028.1, read as the reverse complement.
TTCATTGGAGAATATCAAGGACGAGAGCCGCGAACTGGCAGGCGTGGGCGAGAAGCGCAACCAGGCTGACTTCGCCCTGTGGAAGAAAGCCCAGCCCGAGCATATCATGCGCTGGCCCTCACCTTGGAGCGACGGCTTCCCTGGCTGGCATTGCGAGTGTACAGCCATGGGTCGTAAGTACTTAGGCGAAGAGTTCGACATTCATGGTGGTGGCATGGACCTCGTGTTCCCGCATCATGAGTGTGAGATAGCACAGGCACAGGCCTCGTTGGGTCACCCCGCCGTGAAGTACTGGATGCACAACAACATGCTGACCATCAACGGTCAGAAGATGGGTAAGTCGTATAATAACTTCATCACCCTGGAGCAGTTCTTTACGGGTAACCATCCATTGCTTGAGAAGGCCTATGCCCCCATGACCATCCGCTTCTTCGTTTTAAGTGCACATTATCGTGGCACCGTCGACTTCTCCAACGAGGCCCTCGTGGCTGCCGAGAAGGGACTGGAGAAACTGATGAACGCCATCGCTGACTTGGAACGTGTTCAGGCAGTTGCCGAATGCGATGCCGAGACTAAAAAAGTGGTAACGGAACTCCGCCAGAAGTGCTATGACGCCATGAACGACGATTTCGCCACACCTCAGGTCATCAGTTACCTCTTCGAGGCCTGCACCACCATCAACAAGCTCGTCGACCACAAGGCCACCATCTGTGCTGACTGCCTGAAGGAACTGAAGGAAGTGATGCACCTCTTTGCCTTCGATATCCTCGGTTTAAAGAGTCTGGAGTCAGGAGACAGGAGTCAGGAGCGTGAAGAGGCTTTCGGTAAGGTTGTCGATATGGTGCTCGAGTTGCGTGCGAAGGCCAAGGCCGACAAGGACTGGGCTACCTCTGACAAGATTCGCGATGAACTTGCTGCAGCTGGTTTCGAGGTCAAGGATACCAAGGACGGTGTCACCTGGAAACTGAATAAATAAGGTTTATTCCCCATCAGCAGGTGGGGAATAAGCTTCTTTTGTCATGATTACTGAGGTCGTATGCTTTTTGAAATCGTTGAAAGATACGTATACCAGGCCATTGTTCGAGTCGTCTGTACCCCATGAGTTCTTCATGATGAAATATTTCTCGCCTTTGTTGTCATGGGCAATGCCGACGATGGCCATACCGTGGCCTTCGTCACTCCAGCACACTCCATGATGCTGGCGCACGGCACGTTCTGTCTTTACGAACAGTGAGTCCATAGGGATGTTCAGATAGCGGTCGTGCAGCCAGTTGTCGGGTGTATCCAACTCCGATTCCTCATAATAGGGTTTGTACTTGTCGCACATCAGTTGCAGATACTCCCCGGGCTTGCAGACACTACGGGCAAACTCCTGTGGTGTATACTCGGCTCCCAGCATAAACACATATCGGGGGGCAGGCGTGTCTACTGAGCGCATGGCATCGTAACCCACGATACCGTATTTTTCCATCAGTCGGAGCAGGGTGGATGCTTCGCCCCGTTTGCTTTCAGGCGCATCTGGCTCCTGTTCCATCATCTTCTCTATATAATAAGGTGAGAGGTTCACGGAGTCGCCCCAGGCCAGGTGCTCTGTCTCGATGGTGGCCAGCATGGCGTAGATCCAACAGGTCTCGCTGTCGCCCTGATCCTTCACGGGTGTCATGCGGTTCAGCACTTCGTGGGTGAAGTGCATCGGCTCCTTTTGGGCACAGCCGATGAGTAGCATGAGACAAAGCAGGAGGTTTAGTTTCTTCATATTGTCAATAACCCTTGTTTTGGATGCAATTATGGTTCATGTCCAGATAGTCACCGGGAATGGGGAAGACGGTGGTGTGTCCGTCACTCTCATCAACAGGACTATCATATTCGTCGCCTTCAAATAGACTCTTGTATTTCCTGAAGCGGATCATGTCCTGTCGGCGCCATCCTTCCCAGCAGAGTTCCATCAGTCGTTCATCGAGCAGTGTCTCTGGGGTTAGCTCACGATCATCCTCTATCTCATTGCAACGTCTGCGAACAGCATTGAAATCGTCCTGTCCGTTTTCCCCGTTACGCATTTTGGCCTCCGCACGCATCAGTAACACGTCGGCATAGCGGAAGAGCACGATATCGTTGTCCATCAGTTTGCCATCATTGGTAGCGTTTCTGTCAACATTGTATTTCTTCATGCGGGCACCGGCGGTTTCTACGTAGAAACTGCCACTGAGATCCAACTTCACTTCCTCAGGATGGTAGGAAAACAACTGACCAGTACGGTCTATGACTGGATCATAGTCAGCGTCATAGACTTCTCCTCCCCAGTAGTTATAGGCAAAGCGGGGGTCTCTTTTCTCAGCGAAGTATCCGAAGACGCGGAGTGTGTTCAGGGTGGCGCAAGAACCGTTTTCCCCTCCGAATCCGTAGGCGGCGGCATGTCGGTAATGCCAGGAGCGGAAGAGGTTTTGCTGCTCGTTGCTGTAGAGGTCCTTGTCCATGGGTATCACCCAGATGTTTTCCGTGGAGTTCTCATTACGTACCGCAAAGTTATCGGGATAAGGGTTTTCGAGGTGATATTCGCCATAATCCAGGAGATTGCATAAAAGGATGGTTGCTTCCCATGCATTGTAGGTCTCTCCGTATAGATTGAATGTGATGTCTTTTCCATCAGGGTAGTCTTGGTCTGTCCAGTCGTTGTCGGCGTAAATCTCGGCATTGAG
>JAGCPK010000002.1 GCA_017965725.1 Prevotella sp. | reverse complement strand
TATCGACATAAAATCAACTGTTGACTGACCATTCCGGTTAGTCATACGCACAGAGTTTGACTCGGACACTATCGTTCCAAAAGCATCGGCAATAGCTTGAATCTTGGCTCGCTCCAAGGCAGTCTGCTTGGCTGCAGAAAGCGATACATCCTCAGGAGCATGGTAGGTATAATTAGCATCGACAGTGAGCGTTTTCTGAGCCTTGACTACACACACTGACAATAGTATCATGAACAATAACAATAGTCGTCTTTTCAACTTTACTTCTTTATTCATTTTTTTAAAGAACAATGCATTTTTAACTAAGAACGGTGCAAAAATAAAGAAATTCCTCGAAAATGACAAATTTTTCTTTCTATATGTTTGCTGATTTATTAAAATTTTGTAATTTTGCGCCAACATCAATTAGTATAACTTGAATATTATTTAAAATAGTACCTAAAATGAAAAAGAAAATTTCGTTACTCGTTTTAGCACTTGTATCTGCAAGTGCTTGTCTCGCTCAAAGTAATGCCATCCGTGAATTGAAACAAGAACAATACCCTGTAGGGTTTGACAATCACACTTTTGGCGTGTTCTACTACAACGGCAAAACTGTTTATGCTAATCGTGGTATCGATCTATTCTCGGGCGACACAATAAAAGATGTACGTATCAATCCCGCTTACAGCTCACTGACGAGTTTGGAGAAGACCAAAAAGGGACAAATATATGCTGCCATTTATGGTATTTCGGAAAAGGATGCCCTGATACAGAAAATAAAGCTGAAGAATAACAGTTGGACTGCATTAGCCTATAGTCAGGATGCAAAGCAACTGGCACTGGCTAATGACAATAAACAGATTATCATCTACGATCCCGTCGGTAAGACCATTGCAAAAACGCTGACGTCGCAGATAGTCCCACAGAAGATGCTTTTTAGTGGTAACAACTTCTTTATGGTTGCAGCCCAAGGCAAAACGTTAGAGGTATGGAACGCCGAAAGGGGCACGATACGTAAAACCCTGAACTTTGGCAGTCCTATTAATGACTTCTCATTTGGTGAGAATAATAGTAAGATGTTGGTAGTGACAGCCGACGGTAAACTAACAGTATATGAAACAGCAACATTTGAGCCTAAGACTACTGTCGATGATCTGGACAAGGCACTGGCCGTACAAGCCAACAACGATGGAAAATACGCCATTATACTTTGCAATGACAAGCGTATTTGTGCTGTTAATCTGTTGGATCCCACAGAACGCATCTTCTTAGAAAATAGCACCGGAGGAACATCTGATATTCGTTTCGTCTATAATTATTTGGAAGATGCATCTTACATTATTTATAATACGAACAACTCGTTGGTATATCGCCGTCTGGATGGTATGAAACCTTATCTTAATAAGATGATGAGCACCGAACTTAACGAGAAGTTGAATCAGTGGATGAAGCAGATGCCAGGCGAAACACTTGAAGCATACAATGAACGTGTGAACGACAAGACACGCGCACAGAAGGCTGCAGAGATTGAGCGCGATTTCGCAACAAAGATGGCTACAGGACAGTTAGAGCAAAGTGAAATCACAATGGGTGACTATAACACCAATACAAAAAAACTTACCCTGCATTTCAATACAATGCCCGACATTTTCTTAGATGTAGCCATGGCTGACCTAAAAGATTTCGACAAGGACAGCAAACTGGAATTCCGCAATGTAAAGTATGGACTCAATCCTGATGATAAGTTCGAGGTAGTATATGCTGAAGTTTACAATCCCACCAATGGCAGGACCTACATCTTTGACAATATGGAACGTGTCTCGCTTGCAAAGATGAACGAGGATGCGAACTTTGTTCCTCTGGAGGTTATCCGCGCTACCAATATGGAAGAGACAGCCCTTGAGAGTATCAAGGAGGATATTATCTCTCAGGCTATCCAGGAGCAGACCATCTCTGACAAAACTCACATCTCTGTAAATGCGAATGCCGAGCCTGCTATTGATGCCGACGGTAAAAACATCCTTAACTACAACGTAGATTTTACCTACGAAGTTGAGGAAGAGTTCTCTGCTCGTGATGACTTTAAACCCGGACACTATCATATTGAAGAATCTGGTGCAGCCATGTCGATGCTCAAGATTATGAATAAGGCATTTGAAACTGACTTTGCAAAGTATCTTGTTGAAGGAAAGAAGGTAAAGATTGCCATTAAGGGTACTGCCGATGCATCACCTATTTCTCGTGCTCTCGCCTATGACGGAAAGTATGGTGAATACGATCAAGAACCCGTATATAAGGATAACGAGTTGAACAACGTTAGTTTGAACAAGAAGGACGGCATTGCTACTAATGACCAACTGGCTTTTGCGCGGGCTTTAGGTGTTCAGTATTATATGGAGAAAGAACTCTCTACGTTCAAGAATATGAACAGCAATTACGAATTTCATATTGAAGTGTCTAAAGAAGAGGGTAGCAAATATCGCCGCATCAGCGTACACTGTACATTCATAGATGCTTTCTAATAATAAAATTATAATATGAAGAAGATCATCTTTTATATGGCGATGCTTAGCATCTGTGCATTGTCCGCCAAAGCGCAGACAATGGCAGAGGCCGACTCGATTTACAAACAGTTTATGTTTATGCGAGCAGACACATCGTTCACGAAAGAGCAAATCTACGTGAAAGCGTTGGAGTGCAGCAAGGCATATAAAGCCATCTTAACAGCCACTCCTAGCGGTGTTGATGGTTACGATAAATGTAAATCGGTGCTTGTGTCGCTCTTCCCCTTCCTGAAAGGTGGCGCAGGTCACTGTTCTCAGGCTCATGAGGATTCATTGGCTATGGTATTTGCAAGATCTGCTATCGACGTGGCCATGATGAAGGAGATGCAGAACGAAGGATTGCGCAAAGACAGTTACTACCCACAGTTGGTATATTTTGTGGCTGCACGTACCTACAATGCCGAGCAGTACGAGGATGCTGTCGTTTACCTAAAGGAGTACTTGGACGTTACGGATGTGTCGCAGCATCCACGCGTACTATCATTTTTGAAGGAGGCCGAGGGACTGATCGCTCAACGCAAGAAGAGCGAAGAGAAGTTTGTTGATATCTACAAGGGAGTGCCCGACTTCGATGTCTTTGCCAAGGCATCGATAGAGAAGAGTATGAACGAGTGGAAAGAGAAAGACCCATACGAAACTATTGAAGAGTTTAAGGCCCGCGTCAACGAGGAGACTGCCAAGCAGAAACAAGAAGAACTGCAGAAAATCCTAATGGATGAATATGTGCAGCGATTTGCAAAGAACATGTCTGTCAAGGACATGAAGATTAAGCCCTACGATGCTGAGAACCAGTCGTTCCTGATAGAATCGCCTTATGGTGATATTGTGCTCCCAGTGCCCCGCGAGGACAATGAGGCAAGGGATTTCGCCGAGAACTGGCAAGACGTGAAGATTTACAACCAGAACTTTGTGATAGCCAATAAGAAACTGGCTTTAGCTGGTCTTACCTTCTCGACTCCAGCGGGTAAAATATACATTTACAATAACCAGCAGGCTTTGGCTTACAACGAGACCCAGGTAGATGCGAACTTCACTTCAATAGACTATGGTATGCTGACCAATTCGTCGGGCAGCGAAAATAAAGCTAAGATTGGAAAGAAAGAAGTGGTTGTTGGCGTTTCAGATGTTGACGTCAATATCCCTAAGGGAAAAGGCAAAAACGATAAAACATTTGCCGTCATCATCGCTAACGAAGAATACACCAATGTACCAACCGTACCATTGGCAGGTAATGACGGACGTGTATTTGCCCAATACTGCGAACAAACTCTTGGATTGCCTAAGGAGAATATCCGACAATATCCAAATGCCACCTACGGAACAATGATCCGTGCCGTGCAAGATATCACCAATATTGCCAGTGCATATCCAGACATACGTGTCATATTCTATTATGCCGGTCATGGCATTCCCAATGAATCAACACGTGATGCATTCCTACTGCCTATAGATGCTGACGGTTCACAGACAGAAGCCTGTTATCCTCTTAAAAAACTTTATAACGAACTGTCATCGCTGGGAGCCAAGTCAGTTGTTGTATTCCTCGATGCATGTTTCAGTGGGGCGACGGGTGATGGCGAGTCACTGATGGCTTCTGCACGCGGTGTAGTTCTTGTGCCTCGACAGGAACGTCCCACCGGCAATCTTGTGGTATTCAGTGCTGCCACTGATGACCAGACGGCATTACCCTACAAGGATCAGGGACACGGTCTGTTCACCTATTTCTTGCTGAAAAAACTTCAGAGTTCCAAAGGCAATGTAACCTTAGGTGATTTGGGGCAGTATATCATAGACAATGTGAAGCAGAAATCAGTTGTCATCAACCGCAAGTTGCAAACACCAACAGTAACCTGTTCGTCGAATTTTCTGGACGATTGGAAGAATATAAAACTGAATAAATAATCAAGTAGGAAGAAACTGGTTTTCTTCCTACTTTCGTTTTCCAATCCTTCTGTTGAAGGTTTCTCACACAGAAAAATTCAAATAAATTTGGTTATTCATCCGTTTATTCGTACCTTTGCAGCAAATTATGAGCATATTAAACTTAGATAAAACAAGCAGGCGATTCTCATTCGAGGTGCTGCCCCCGCTGAAGGGAACGGGTACGGAGAGACTTTTTGCCGACATTGACAAATTGAGGGAATTTGATCCTGCCTACATCAATATCACGACCCACCACTCGGAATTCGTGTATAAGGAACTGGATAACGGGCAGTTTGAGCGACGGCAGATACGTCGTCGTCCTGGTACTGTGGCTGTGGCGGCTGCGATTCAGCAGAAGTACGGTATCCCCGTGCAGCCCCATGTAATTTGTAGTGGTGCAACGATAGAAGATATTGAATATGAATTGCTTGACCTACAATTTCTGGGCATCAGCGACTTATTACTATTGCGTGGCGACAAGGCGAAAGAGGACAGCAGGTTTGTACCTACGCCTGGTGGTCATGCCCACACGACAGATCTGATGCAACAAGTAAAACGCTTCAATGAAGGATACTTTGCCGACGGAACCCCCATCAAGAACCCTGGCAGGCCCTTTGATTATGGCGTAGCCTGCTATCCAGAGAAGCACGAGGAGGCTCCGAACTTGGAACATGACATGGCCTACCTCAAGCAGAAGCAAGATTTGGGGGCACAGTATGCTGTGACCCAATTGTTCTTTGACAATCAGAAGTATTTCACATTTGTGGAGAAAGCCCGTCAAATGGATATCACCATCCCCATCATCCCCGGCATCAAGCCGATGGCAAAACTAAGTCAGTTGACAGTGGTACCCAAGACCTTCCACTGCGACATACCAGAGCCGTTGGCCAAGGAGGTGGTGAAATGCAAGACAGACGAAGATGCACGACAGTTGGGTATCGAATGGACGACGGCCCAGTGTCAAGAACTATACCAACATGGGGTGAATAACATTCACTTCTATACCGTCTCAGCTGTCGATTCTGTGGCTGAAGTTGCTAAAAGACTCCTATAGAAGTAATTAATGATTGGTGATAAGTGAATTGGAATGAGGTGATAGGACAAAAGGAGGTGCAGGAGCGCCTGATGCAGATGGTCAGCGAGGATCGTCTGCCTCACGCCCTGATGCTCTGCGGCCCGCAGGGTGTCGGCAAGATGGCATTGGCGATGGCTTTCGGATGTCAGTTGCTTGATGATGGCAGGACATCCTCAAAAGCCATGCTAGACAAACTGGAGCACCCGGACCTTCACTTCACCTACCCTACTATCAAACTGCCCTCGATGTCGAGCGACCACAAACCTGTGAGTGATGACTTTGCCAGAGACTGGCACGACCTAATCATGGATGGCCCTTATTTCACAATGGATGACTGGATGCAGGCGATGGGCGGTGAAAACCAGCAAGCCATCATCACCGCTGGTGAGAGCGACGACCTGGTACGTAAGTTGTCGCTGAAGTCAAGTCAGGGCGGTTATAAGGTAAGCCTCGTCTGGTTGCCAGAACGCATGAACATCGAGTGCGCCAACAAACTGCTCAAGCTTATCGAGGAACCGCCTCAGCAGACGGTGTTCATCATGGTCTGCGAGGAGCCTGACAAACTGTTGGAGACCATACGTAGTCGTGTACAGCGCATCGACGTGAAAAAGATAGATGATGTCAGCATCGAGCAGGCCCTCGTAGCGCAACGGGGCGTCAGTGAGGATGCAGCCCACCGTATCGCCAGACTCGCCAACGGCAGTTGGTTGAAGGCGATGGAGGAACTTCAGGTAGGTTCTGAAAACGAGCAATTTCTGGATATGTTCATCTCGCTGATGCGACTGGCCTATCAAAAGAGAATAAAGGACCTACGAAAGTGGAGCGAGGTGATGGCTGGCTTTGGACGGGAGAAACAGAAACGATGGTTAACCTATTTCCTGCGGATGACACGTGAGAACTTCATGTATAATTTCCAACAGGAGGATCTCATCTACATGACGCAGAAAGAAGAGGATTTTGCCCGCAACTTCGCCCGATTCGTAAACGAGGGGAATATTCTGCCTATCAACGAACTGGCCAACAGAGCCTTCCGCGACATCGGACAGAATGCCAATGCGAAGATTGTATTTTTTGATTTCGCCCTACAAATGATAGTATTATTGTTACAAAAATAGATATGACAGAAAAGACAAAGGATTACCCTATAAAGGTGGGCTGCGACAGAGGATTGTGTCATCAGGCCGTAGGTCGGCAAGACCGTCAATTGAATACCTACGACTGGCTAGCCGACATACCTGACAATGCTGAAGACACCGATTTGGTGGAGGTGCAATTCAAACATACCCGTAAAGGCTATTACCACAATGTAAACAACCTGCCATTAAAGAAGGGCGACATTGTAGCAGTGGAGGCCAGTCCTGGTCATGACATCGGTGTAGTGACCCTGACAGGACGTCTTGTAAAGCTTCAGTTGAAGAAAGCCAATCTGAAATCTGCTGACGACATCAAACGAATCTACCGTATAGCCCGTGAGATTGACATGCAGAAGTTCCGCGAGGCAAAGGCCCGTGAGCATTCCACAATGATTGAGAGTCGTGTGATTGCTAAGGGACTAGGACTTCAGATGAAGATAGGCGACGTGGAATATCAAGGCGACGGCAACAAAGCCATCTTCTATTACATTGCCGACGAGCGTGTGGATTTCCGTCAGTTGATCAAGGACTTGGCAGCAGCCTTCCACGTACGTATCGAGATGAAGCAGATTGGTGCGCGCCAAGAGGCTGGACGCATTGGAGGCACAGGACCCTGTGGACGTGAACTCTGCTGTGCCACATGGATGAAGAATTTCTCAAGTGTGAGCACCAACGCTGCCCGTTTCCAAGACATCTCACTCAATCCCCAGAAGTTGGCTGGCATGTGCGCTAAACTAAAATGCTGTCTGAACTATGAGGTCGATGACTACGTGGAGGCCAGCAAGCACTTCCCTGCCAAAGATGTAATACTCCAGACACAAGATGCCGACTATTATTTCTTTAAGAATGATATCTTGGCAGGTATCGTAACCTACTTGACGGACAAGAACATAGCAGCAAATCTCGAAACAATCTCCGCTGCACGCGCCAGGGACGTGATGAACATGAACAAAAACGGTGAAAAGCCTCTGTCACTGCAGGAAGACGGTCACCAGAAACCGGTCAAACAGCATGTGGACCTGGCAGGTGGTGACATCAGCCGTTTCGATAAGACCAAGAAAAAGAAGAAAAAGAAAAAGAAGCCAACAGGTAGCCAATCCGAGCATGCGAAAGAATAGCAGATGGTTTTATCTTGGAGTATTACTGACGATTGCAATTGGTTTGACCTCTTGTGACCGTAAAACCATCTATTATCACTACGAACATGCACCAGTAAACGGTTGGGAAAAGAACGATGCCTTGTCCTTCGACATATCTCCCGTCAGTGAGGGGACCTATCGTGAGGAACTGGGATTACGCATCGACAAGAGTTATCCCTTTATGGGCTTGTGTCTCGTTATCAAACAGACCATATTGCCTTCTGGCTATGTGCATAGCGACACCCTAAACTGCAACCTGATTGACGAGGATGGAAACAACAAAGGACCCGGACTCAGTTATTATCAGTACAACTTCCATGTCAACACGCTTCGTCTGCAGGAAGGCGACTCCCTGCATATCACTGTAAAACACAATATGAAACGTGAGATTATGCCAGGTATCGCAGATGTCGGCATCCGTCTGGACAAACAATAGGCCTTTAATATATTAATTATGTACGCGCGAGATTCCTGCCGGCATCAATACGGAGAAAAATAAAGAGCAGGATTGTAAATCCCCATAACGACGAACCTCCGTAACTAAAGAACGGAAGCGGAATGCCAATGACAGGGGTCAGGCCTAATACCATGCCCACATTAATGAACATGTGAAATAGAAAGATGCTCAGCACTGAGTAGCCATATACTCTTCCAAAGCGATAAGGTTGTCGTTCTGCCAGACGGATAAGTCGCATAATCAACAACCAAAACAAGAACAACACACCAGCAGAGCCAATAAAGCCCTCCTCTTCGCCGACAGTACAGAAGATAAAATCGGTATCCTGTTCAGGTACATATTTTAGTTTTGTCTGCGTACCGTTTAGAAAGCCCTTTCCCCAGATACCGCCAGAACCAATGGCAATCTGACTCTGATGTACGTTATAGCCGGCACCCTTCAGATCCTCTTCAAGACCAAGAAGCACATTGATACGTACTCGCTGGTGAGGTTCCATCACATTATTAAGGACATAGTCTGCTGCATTGAAGAAAACAACGGAGCCAAAGGTAAAGAGGGCAATCCAAAGGTAGTTCCTGACGCGTGTAGCAATAGACTGCCATAAAAGATAGCCTATCAGGATGGCAGTCATGACCAACTGAACATAGATGATATCGAAAGGAATGACATAAAGGGAAAACAGTAGGAATATGACAGTAATGCTAATGGTAGCAATCAGAATGTACCAGGCATTCCTTTTACTCTCGCAATAGATAAACACCATTGCTCCCGAGAAGATGTGTATCAGGAACAGCACCACAAACTTACCCACAGACGTGGGAGTATATAAGAGCATAGTATCGGCATAGCGGATGCCCACAACAAAATAAATGACCATCGCCACACCCGTGAACAACACACTACCTGTCATTCCCTCACGATAGAACATCATGAAGAAGGCCAGATAGACCAGGGCTGATCCCGTCTCACGCTGGAGGATAATAAACAGCATTGGCAACAAGATAATAGCCAATGTGACGCCAAAGTGCTTCCATTTATGGATGTCATAACCATAGATGCTCATAAACTTTGCCAATGCCAATGCCGTGGCAAACTTGGCAAACTCCGCAGGTTGGAGGCGCAAAGGGCCCAACACAAGCCAAGATCGGGAACCTTTGATAGTATGCGGATTGAATATCGTCGCAAAGAGCAATATTAGCATAACAGCAAATATCACGTAGGCAAAGGTGTCGTAGAATCTGTCGTCGAGCAACAGGATCACAAAGCCCAACACAATAGATGTAGCTATCCAAACGATCTGCATACCAGAACGGCTATCGAGACTAAGAATGTCCGTCTCGCCGTAGGTATAACTGGCTCCGCAAACACTCATCCATCCCAGGCCGAGCAGACAGAGATAGATGATGATTGTCATCCAATCAATGGAGCGAAGTATGCTAGGTTGTTTATCTGTCCGCTGTACCATACGCTATTCGTCTGTTTTGGATACCTTGTGCCTTTGCCTCTGAGGCAGGAGAAAGTTTCCCGTTGATATACTGTTCCATAATCAGTCCACCGATAGGTACACCATAAGTAGCGCCCCATCCGCCATTCTCTACATAGACCGCTACGGCAATCTTCGGATTGTCCATCGGAGCAAAACCCATAAACACGGAGTGGTCGTGACCACGGTTCTGAGCAGTACCCGTTTTGCCGCAAGGAACAAAACTGTAACGCGCCAGTTCCTTACAGGTACCGCCCATGGCAGAAGAGCGCATGCCCTTCACGACATACTCGTATGCTTCGCGGTTAGCCTTGGTAAAATGACGACGGGTAAAAGTGGTGTCAAGGGGCTCACCCTGTACCTTTCTAACCACGTGAGGCACATAATAGAAACCTCTGTTTGCAATGGTTGCACCAAGGTTGGCTATCTGAAGCGGAGTAAGTAGCACCTCACCCTGTCCGATAGCGATGGATATGATTGTCAATCCATTCCATGAGCCTTCATAAGCCTTGTCATAGAACTGGGCATTGGGAATCAGACCTCGTTTCTCACCAGGTAGGTCGACACCCAACTTATAACCGAATCCCATGCTGACCATATAGTCACGCCAAGTGTTCATGGCATTCTGTACAGAACCATACTTGGAGATATTGGTATTAATCATGTGGTATAGTCCCCAACAGAAGAAGCCATTACAGGATGTGCTGAGGGCAGGAACCAGAGGCAATGGCGCAGCATGACCATGACAACCTACATGCAGACCCTTGAAGTTAAAACCTCGTGAACAGGGATAGGGTGTTGAAGGCGTAATAATACCTTCTGACAGGAAGGTCAATCCCTGTGAGGTCTTAAAGGTGGAGCCAGGAGGATAGAGGCCCATGATACTACGATTCAACAATGGTTTCCACACGTCCTGACTCAGAATCTTGTGGTTCTTGCTTCGTTCACGGCCAACCATCAGACGGGGATCGTAGGAAGGAGAGGACACCATACAGAGCACCTCACCAGTTGATGGTTCAATGGCGACGATACTACCAATCTTTCCTTCCATCAGCCTTTCACCCAAAGCCTGCAGTTCATAGTCAATGCTGAGTGTCAGGTTCTTCCCTGGAATAGGACGCTGGTCGAGAGCGCCATTTTGATAACGCCCTTGAATACGTCCATGGGCGTCACGGAGTAGGATCTGCATTCCTTTGACACCCCGGAGTTGTTTCTCATAAGAGCGCTCCACACCAAGTTTGCCGATATAATCACCAGGCTGGTAATAATCATCCTCTTCAATGTCGGCTGGCGACACTTCCGCCACGTCACCCAGAATATGTGCTCCCATATTATACTGGTACTGACGGACGCTACGCTTTTGGACATAAAAACCAGGAAAGCGGTACATCTTCTCCTGAAACATGCTGAAGTCCTTGTCAGACAACTGACTCATAAACAGTTGTTGGGTAAACCTGGAATAACCGGGATTGCGGTTACGGTCCTTGATAGTTGCCATCCGCTTGTCAAATTCTTCCCTTGTAATGTTGAGAGCATGACAGAAATCCAAAGTATCAAGACGACCCACGATTTCATTCATCACCACCATGATGTCATACGAAGGCTGATTATAGACCAGCAGTTTCCCATTGCGGTCAGAGATAACACCACGCGAAGGGAACTCTACTTTCTTGAGAAAAGCATTCGAGTCAGCACTCTTCTTATAGTCATCACTCGTTATCTGGAGTGTAAACAATCGGATAATATAGATGACTACAATCAATGTAGCCACCCCAACAATCACATATTGTCTGACACCAAGATTATAGTCTTTCACCTCGTACGAACGCTTTCAATTGCTATAATCAAAATCAGAGTAAGGACTGCACTGCTGCTTGCAAAAATCAACCAGTTGATCCAATTGTAAAAGGTGAAGGCTTCCAATGCATAGAAAGCCAAACAGAAAATAACTATCAGGATAGCACTGAAAATTATGAATTTCCATAAGCCCATTGACCTGATGGACACATTCATGCCCTCAATAGAGTCACGCGGAACAAACACTTCCAACAGATAAGGCTGGATGGCACCTATCAGCGTCATTGAACCTGCCGCCAGACCTGGAGTGTTTGAAAATACGTCAATAGCCAGTCCCAAGGCAAAGCACCAAAGTAATATAGCCCATTTAGGATAGTTACGATGGAAGGTGATGGCAAAATAGATATAAAGCAGAGGAATGGCTACGTCGAACAGATGTATATGGTTCAGAATCAAAATCTGAATCACACACAGGACGACAAAGAATCCTAACCGTTTTAACAAATCTATTGACATACCTTCTTCTAGTTTCCTTTCAGTCTTATGGAGTCACGAGCCGCCTCAAGTAATTTTACACGTTCGGAGAGACTTTTATCACTGATAACAACCACATCTCGCAAACAACTAAAGTCTGTACTCAGGCGCACTTGCAGTTTATAGGAGAGTCCATCGTTCGAGTTGAATACCTTTTCTATCTTTCCTACCAGTACACCAGAGGGGAAGATGGAAGAATAGCCACTTGTCACCACCCATTCTCCTTTCCTGAAATGGGCATGACGCGGAATATCTTCCACAAAGGCAATCGTCGGATCTCCACCTGTCCAGTGCAGATAACCAAAATAGCCACGGTTACGGATAGCACAACTGATACGTGAGGAATTAGCATTCAAGGCCGGAATGACAACGGAATAATGGTCTGATACAAGATAAACGACACCTACAACACCGTTACCACAGGCAACACCCATATCTATCTCTACCCCGTCAGCCTTTCCTTTATTGATAGTCATTAGATTATCTGGTTTGTTGACAGAGTTAGAGACTACCTTTGCAGGAATTAACTTGTACTGACTGAGGAATTGCAGTTGGCTACGTTCCTCAACAGTAGTGTCATTAGTAGCATCCATATAGAATCGGCGGAGTTGATCTACCTGCCTCTCCAAATAGAAATTCCTCAGGGTGAGTTCTTCATTGGCCCTTGTCAGGGAGAAAAAGGAGGTGATCCCGCTCTCCATCTCATAATACTGACCTGCCACCCGATTAGCAGACGACAACCACACACTTCCCTGATAACTGTTGTATCTGAACAGCATAACACCACTGATTATCTCTAACACGACGAAGAGAAACCAGTGATGATATTTCTGCAGGAAATCAAGTAGGTTATGCATCTACCTGTCTTGATTTTATCTCATCAGGAATGAGAAGCGATCGATATTCTTCAGAGCAATGCCAGCACCCTTTGCCACACTGTGGAGAGGATCCTCGGGTACGTGGAAAGGAATATTAATCTTGTCTTCCAGACGACGGTCAAGGCCACGTAGCAGGGCGCCACCTCCAGAGAGATAGATACCATTCTTCACGATATCAGCATACAGTTCTGGCGGTGTGTTCTCAAGAGCGGAGAGAACGGCATTCTCTATCTTGGCAACGGTCTTATCCAGACAGTGGGCAATCTCTTGATAACATACAGGCACCTCCATGGGGAGAGCCGTAATACGGTTAGGACCATGCACGATAAAGTCCTCCGGAGCATCATCGCCAAGGTCTGTCAGTGCAGAACCTACGTTGATCTTGATTCGCTCAGCCATACGCTCAGAGACTTTGACATTATGCTGACGTGACATATATTCCTGAATGTCAGCAGTCAGGTCATCACCAGCCGTACGTATTGAGTTGTTGCTGACGATACCACCCAGTGAGATGACAGCAATCTCGGTCGATCCACCACCGATATCCACAATCATGTTACCTTCCGGAGCCTCCACGTCAATGCCAATACCGATAGCGGCAGCCATCGGCTCAAAAATCAGATAGACATCACGACCGTCTGCATGCTCAGCAGAGTCGCGTACGGCACGAAGTTCTACTTCAGTAGAGCCTGAAGGAACGCCAATCACCATACGGAGTGAGGGCGAGAACAGACGTGAACCAGTGTGTACCATCTTGATCAGGCCGCGCATCATCTGCTCACAGGCAGAGAAGTCGGCAATCACACCATCACGAAGCGGACGGATGGTACGGATGTTGTCGTGCGTTTTCTCATACATCATCTTAGCCTTTGAACCTACGGCAATCATCTTGTCGGTACGACGGTCAAGAGCCACGACAGAGGGTTCATCCACAACAATCTTGTCGTCGCTGATGATGATGGTGTTTGCAGTGCCCAGGTCCATTGCAATCTCCTGGACGAAACTAAAAAATCCCATTCTTATTTACAATTTACAATTTACATTTTTATTTCTCAAACCATGCATTGATAGCGGTGTCGTAATGGCTGCTGACACCGAAGGCACGCGTAGCAAACATACGTCGCTGTGCCTTGGTAGTCTCGGCACCCTGCTTGTTCAGAATATCGAGGAGTACTCCATACTCTGCCTTGCTGGGTACAATGACGACATCGTTGAAGTTCTTTGCACCTGCACGAATCAGCGAGATGCCACCAATATCTATCTTCTCGATGATATCTTCTTCTGAAGCACCACTTGCAACCGTCTGCTCAAATGGATAGAGATCCACGATGACCAGGTCTATCTCAGGAATCTCATACTGTTTCATCTGCGCCTGATCACCTTCGTTGTCACGACGTCCGAGGATTCCTCCGAACACTTTCGGATGGAGCGTCTTCACACGACCTCCAAGAATAGAGGGATAAGTTGTCACATCCTCTACCTTCTGACACTCATAACCGAGTGATTCAATAAACTTCTGCGTACCACCTGTTGACAGGAACTTCACACCTTCCTCATTCAGTTTTTTGAGCAGTTCGTCAAGTCCATCCTTGTGGAAAACCGACACCAATGCGGTCTTAATCTTCTTTGTATCAGCCATACTTTTTCTTATAACGTTATAATAAATGCAATTTTAGGGTGCAAAGATAATAAAAAACCGCGAATTTAATCATATTTTCTTCTAGAAAATTTTGATAAATCCGCGATGTAGTTAAGATAGGTCAATAATGACCTTCAACTTTAGTTGTATTTCAAAATCTGACCAGGCACCAGACGAATATTCTTGCCGATGCGGTTCAGTTTGCAAAGTGCGTCGATAGACATACCATGCTTACGAGCAATGGTCTGAAGAGTCTCACCTTTCTTCACCTTATGGAAGTGAACTTCAGGTGCAAACGAAGCCTCAGGTGCAGCAATAGCCATCTCCGTATCATCGTCCTCAGCAGTTTCTAAACGACCTCCATTATTTGTGCTGGCATTGGCACCACGCAGACGGGTTGCCTGTGCTGATTCTGCTGCGTAACTGCTGCGACGGAAGGTGTAGAAATCGCCTGTCACGTCCTGATTACGGAAGTCGAACATCAATGCTGGATTGAGAGCCACACCACAGAGACGGGTCTCGAAATGCAGGTGAGAACCTGTACTGCGGCCAGTATTACCACCTAATCCAATCGGATCACCAGCGCGAACCTCCTGATTTTCTGTAACCAACTGTTTCGACATATGTCCGTAGTATGTCTCCAGTCCGTTGTAGTGACGAATCACGACATACTTACCATATCCCTTTGCCTCGTATTTGACAACACGCACCTTACCGCTGAATGCAGCACGGATGGTATCGCCAATATACACCTTGATGTCAAGTCCCTTATGCTGGCGTCCCCAGCGTGCACCAAAATTAGAGGTGATCAGACGACTGGGTGTAGGCATACAGAAACCACGCAGGTCGATTTTTGCTTCATCGGGTAATGGGTTGTTGGCGCGATAGTGCGTCGAGATATTATCAAACTCATCATACAGGTCAGATGCAGGATTATCAAGCATCTCCTGATAAATCAGTCGGTTAAGTTCAACAGAATCTACCTTTTTTAGTTTTTTATCTACGGGAGCCTGACGTGCCAACAAATCCTGAGCCTGCATAGAGGTGGTCATTAACGACATCACGGCTAATATTAATGTGGTTTTAACAATCTTTATCATCATTATTTTGTTAGAGTTTACACCGCAAAAGCGATAACTTCGGTGCAAAGGTACGAAAAATTTCCCAAAAACAAGCAAGAAAGTTGTGTACGTTAACAAAGTTTAGGGTTGTTTTAACACTCAATTGGCAAAAAACCACTTCAACAGGCTATGAAATCACTCCCCAATTGATGTTCGTCTTGCGTAATTCCCTGAGCCGTTTCCAGAGCATTACATACTTATCGGATTTACATTCAGGATCGTCTTCAATGATGGGTCTGGCAGTGTCACGGGCCATCTGAACCAGTTGTCCGTCACGGGCGATATCGGCTATCTTCAGATCGAAAGCCATCCCGCTCTGTTGGGTACCTTCCAGATCACCAGGTCCACGTAGTTTCAGGTCTGCCTCTGCAATACGGAAGCCGTCGTTGGTGTCACACATGATGTCGATGCGCTTACGCGTATCCTCACTGAGTTTATAGGGGGTGACAAGGATACAGAAACTCTGGTCAGCGCCACGTCCCACACGTCCTCTAAGTTGATGCAACTGAGAGAGTCCGAAGCGCTGCGCTTCGAGAATCACCATCACAGAGGCATTGGGTACGTTGACACCAACCTCAATCACTGTGGTAGCGACGAGAATCTGTGTTTCACCACTGACAAACCGTTGCATTTCCTCTTCCTTCTCCTTAGGTTTCATCCGTCCATGTACTTTACTGAGGTGGAATTCCGGAAAAGCCTCGCGCAACACCACAAAACCATCTTCCAGATTCTTCAGGTCACTTTTCTCGCTCTCCTCGATGAGGGGGAAGACGATATACACTTGCCGTCCCATGTTTATCTGTTGGCGGATGCCATCGTAAAGTGCGGTCATACGGGAGTCAAAGACGTGGGTGGTACGGATGGGTTTCCTACCTGGTGGCAACTCATCAATGACACTCACGTCAAGATCTCCGTATAGCGTCATGGCGAGGGTACGGGGAATGGGAGTCGCTGTCATCACGAGAACATGTGGCGGGTTCACGCTCTTGCTCCAGAGTTTGGCACGCTGGGCAACACCGAAGCGATGCTGCTCATCCACGACCACAAAGCCCAGACGTGCAAACTGCACAGGGTCCTCGATGATGGCATGGGTACCCACGAGGATATGGATGGTACCGTCCATCAGTCCGTCGAGTACCTCTTGCCTGCGCTTGCCCTTCACGACACCCGTTAACAGCGCCACCCGCAAGTTCATGTCTTTCAGGAAATCCATAATGGTCTGCAGGTGCTGTTCCGCCAGAATCTCCGTGGGAGCCATCATACAGGCCTGATAGCCGTTGTCGATAGCAATCAACATTGACATCAGGGCCACAAGTGTCTTACCAGAGCCGACATCACCCTGCAACAGACGGTTCATCTGTCGCCCAGAACCCATGTCTGTTCTGATTTCCCTGATAACCCGTTTCTGTGCTCCCGTCAACGGGAATGGCAGATAGGCACGATAGAAGGTGTTAAACATCTCCCCCACTCGCGAGAAGACATAACCTCTGTATTTTCTCCTCTGGTCGCTTGCATACCTTAGTATATTTAATTGAATGAAGAAAAGTTCCTCAAACTTCAGGCGTACCCTGGCCCGTTCCAGTTCTTTGGCGTTCTGAGGATAATGTACGATGCGAAACGCTTCGTCGCGCCCCATCAGGAAATGCTGTTTGATGATGAAGTCAGGCAGTGTCTCCGGCAGGGGTGGCAACTTCTCGATAAGGGCTTTCGTCAATCGTTCAATGGCCCGTGAGTTCAGGCCACTCTTTTTCATCTTCTCCGTCGTGTTGTAATAGGGTTGGAGTCCCATTGATGACAGATCGACCTTCGAGGCATCATCGAGGTCGGGATGGGTGAAGTTGATGCGGTTGTTGAAGACGGTGGGTTTGCCAAAGACCAGATACTCCGTTCCTATCTTGTAGTTTTGTTTGGCATATTTCCCGCCATTAAACCATGTGAGGTCCGCGATGGCAGTGCCGTCCGTAAAATGGGCCACCACCCTCTCCTTGCGTGGGCCCATGGGAAAGGTCTCGAAACTGAGGATCTTGCCAATCACCTGAACATAAGGCATGTCGCCCGTCAGTTCGTGGATGGTATAGACCTTCGAGCGATCTACATATTTATAAGGGTAGTATTCCAACAGGTCACCATAGGTTTCAATACCGAGTTCGTTGCTCAGCATCTTCTTGCGGTTAGGTCCTACACCTGGCAAGTACTTGATGTCCTGATCTAATATGTTCAATTGATAATTGACTATTAACTATTGATAATTGCCTCGGCTACAATCAGGTCGTAGGGTGTGGTAATCTTGATGTTCTCACGGTTGCCCTCGACGAGGGTGATGGCGTGACCATACGACTCTACCACAGAGGCATCATCCGTAAATCCGTCGTTATAAGGCTGGCGATTGGCGGCCTTGAGTAATTGAATGTCAAAGGTCTGTGGCGTCTGCACCAGACGGTAGTCACCACGAGGCACAGTGACGGAGGCTTCCCCTTCCAGATGGCGTACAGTTTCCACTACAGGGACGACGGGGATGACGGCTTTCTTTTCACGGGCCGTCTCATAACAATTGCGAATCACCTCGACGCTTACAAAGGGGCGCACACCATCATGCACACCCACCACGCTCTCTGCATCAT
>JAGCPK010000027.1 GCA_017965725.1 Prevotella sp. | reverse complement strand
TTCTGCGATTTATAGAAATTGCTGGTATTTGACTCTGTCTTAGATTCCACGTCCAGATAACTTTCTGAACAGGAGAAAAAGAGGTAAGAGGTGAGAGGTAAGAGGTAAGAGAATACCTTTGCCAACCTTTTAGCCTTAATAAATATAATTGTTCTCATATTTCTTACTTTTTTTATTTACCTTTAAAATTTAACATTAGCGCCAATCAGGAATGTACGCGGACGGGGATAGTAGCCTACATCGACACCGCTCACCCATCCGTCGGTTCCGTATCCGATTTCAGGATCCATTCCCTTGTATTTCGTGAAAGTAAGAAGATTCTGTGCCTGGACATACAAACGCAACTGTTTGCAGTATTTGCTCTTCCAGATACGAGAGAGGTCATAGCCCAGTGTAACAGTCGAGATACGCAGATAGTCGGCATCGTGTACAAACAGGTCGGAGAACTGCCAGTTGATATTCGTCGTCGTAACACGGGGAATCCTGTTACTGGTTCCTTCACCTGTCCAACGCTGCAGGATCTCTGTGGTATAGTTGGCCTGTGCATTGGCATGGTTACGATAGGTTTGAACAATCTTCTGCCCTGCTGCGCCATTGGCCTGAACGGAGAAGTCGAGTCCTTTCCACTCGAAGCCAAGTGTGAAACCATAGGTAAAGTCTGGCATACCATTGCCAAGGTCAACCTTATCGTCATCATTGATCTGACCGTCATGATTGATATCATAGTACTTCACATCGCCAGGCTTCACGTCGGCCTGAAGTACACCATTGCCATTGGAAATCCATTCGTTGATCTCCTGCTGGTTCTGGAAGATGCCTGCTGTCTTATAGCCCCAGAAATAACCGATAGCATGCCCATTCTGTGCACGATAGAACTCTGGGGCATTGTCATACAATTGATTAGTGGCACCATGAATGATACCATCGTCGGTAGGAATACTACCCACCTCATTCTTGTTATAGGCGCCATTGACACCAATGTTATAGCGGAAGTCCTTTCCGATCATGTCATTCCAGACGAGATTGAATTCGAAGCCCTTGTTCTTCACATCGCCACCGTTGATGGTAGGAGCGCCGGTACCTACTGTTGCCAGAACGGGAGCCGTTACCAACCAGTCCTTCGTGGTCTTGATATAGTAATCTAGATTTATATTCAGATGTCCACCTATCATCCTTGCATCCAAACCGATATTCAATTGCTCCGATGTCTCCCATGTGACATCCGGATTGGCCACACGACTCGGATAGGCACCCCAATTGGTACCCAATACAGAAACCGACTCTGTATCGTCATAGCCCGAAGTACCGAAAAGATAATGGGTATTGGTATTCTTCACTGGAGCAAGATACTGGTAGTCAGAGATATTCTGGTTACCCACCTGACCCCAACTTGCACGAAGTTTCAGGAAGTCTATCCACGAAGAGCCCGACTGCATGAACTTCTCGTTACTGATAGTCCAACCTGCAGATACAGAGGGGAAATAGCCGAAACGATGTCCTCTGGCAAACTTACTCGAGCCGTCGGCACGAAGGGTGGCATTTACCATATAGGTTTCTTTCCAGTTCCAACCCAAGCGTCCGAAATAAGATACGTTACGAGAATCGCCGTGAGGGCTGCCACCGGCACCTAAACCGTCGTCAGTTGAGGTTGCCGTACCATTATTTACATATGCATGGCTCCAATCATCGAATCCCTCTTTCAGGTATCCGTTACTGGCCCCGACAGATGTTCCCTCGTAACGGCTGGCTTCCATACCGATTAAGGCAGAGAGGGCGTGGTCATTTATATTCCAATCATACTGGGCTGTGTTTGTCCACGTCATCGACAAGCCATGATTCATGCTCTGATTGGCCGAAGTCCTTGTATCATTATAATTATATGGGCTGAAGTGATAGAAAGGCGTGAAGCCGCGATATTCACTGGTGTTATAGACGGCACCGAACACCGTACGCAACTTCAGTCCTTTCATCGGAGTGAGTTCTGCATACACATTACCACTAAATGTAGCATTCTTATTCTCGTTGTTGGTAGTAGTCATCATGCTACCATAGGGATTACCGTCATACTGATACCAGTCGCTGTAGTCGGTGGCATTGTACGGGCTCCCATAAAAACCGTTATAACTGCTTGCCTCAGAGCCAGCCTCTGCCTGACTGCCATCGAAAATGTTTGTGGCATAGACGGGAGCCAGAGGAGATGTGCCAAAGGCACCACGCAGGGTGTTGTTGTACTGGTTACCGACACCGATACCTATGGTCTTTGTATAGACAAAACTAACCTGTTCACCTACTTTCAGCAGTTTGTCTATCACCTTATGCTCAGAATTGATGCGGAAGTTATAACGATCGTAGTTGGATACATCCTTTCCTCCTACAATACCCTCCTGGCTCATATAGCCTAATGACAATGCATAATTAGACACCTTATTACCTCCAGTAATACCCAGATTGTAACTCTGTACCTTGGCATTGTTCTTAAACATCTGGTCAATCCAATCCGTATCATACAGTTTTCCTTGGGAATCATAGATACTCTTCATCTTGGTGAAGTCGTAGGGCTGGTTACCAGAGTTAATCTGCTGTTCATTCATGATGGTCATATATTGACTGGAATTCAGCATCGGGGCCTTACGGGCAACGTTCTCCCATCCGTAATAGGCATCGAAACTGACCTCTGCCTTACCTTCACGTCCACTTTTGGTTGTCACAAGTACAACACCGTTGGCAGCCTGTGCACCATAGATGGCAGCAGAGGCAGCATCTTTCAGCACATCGATGCTTTCGATATCAGCAGGGTTCAAGGAAGAAATGTCTCCACCGATACCGTCTATCAGATACAAGGGACCGGAACTGCCTACAGTACCAAGACCGCGGATATTCACTTTCATACCAGATCCCGGCTGACCAGAGGTAGACTGAATGCTGACACCAGGTGTCTGTCCCTGCATGGCCTGAAGGGGATTCGTGGTATTCAACTTGGCGATGTCTTCACCTTTCACCTGCGTTGTAGCACCCGTTACCAGTTTCTTCTTTTGGACGCCATAACCAATAACAACCACCTCGTCGAGTGACTGGCGATCTTCTTCTAGAACTACGTTGATGACATTTTCATCACCAACTCGCACATTCTTCGTGAGATAACCCACATAAGAGATGACCAATGTCTGGCCCTTTTCTGCATTGATCCGGTAATTACCTTCAATGTCTGTCACCGTACCGTTTTTGTCGCCCTGTACTTGGATCGTAGCCCCAATAAGAGGTTCACCATCTGTAGCAGAGGTCACCTTGCCGGAAACAGGTTTAGCAGAAATAGTACCAAACATCGCCTGCATCGTGAATAAGAGCACGATGAGCATCAATTGCTTAAAACTGTTTTTTTGCATAAACTGAAATTGTTAATTGAATAATGTTCGCAAACTTATTTTTTAATATCTGGCTGCAAATGTAGTATGATTATTCCAAAGGGAGGGGAAAGGATGTTTCGGAAATAGGTTAGTATGTTTCCCATGCCACTTTTATGCTTGCGGCGAAACATAATTTCCCTTTTCTGAAACATGATGCCGTCTGCCGGAAGGAAAAAAGCAGTACCTTTGCTCTGAATTCCGAAAAAAGTTGTATCTTTGCAACGTCTATTTATAAATAATGTGAGAAAATTATTCATCTTTCTGGTGCTCTTTATCGCACAGATGGCAATAGCACAAAATGTATTCCAGACACTGGGTATAGGCGACGGCTTGCGCAGCAATTCCGTGACGAGTCTGCTGGCAGACAGTCGTGGCTACTTGTGGATTGGCACTTATCAAGGGCTGAACCGTTACGATGGTCACGAGGTGAAGACGCGGTTCCCGGAGAGCAACGATCCGCAGTTGCATGAGGTATTCAGTCAATCTGTTTCATCTATAGAAGAAGATGCCGAAGGACGTATATGGATAGAATGTGAAAGTGGTGCGTACTATCTCTACGACACGCGAACCACACGATTCAGTGCCAC
>JAGCPK010000026.1 GCA_017965725.1 Prevotella sp. | reverse complement strand
ATGCCGATGGGCGGCGGTGGCGGCTTCGGCGGCCCCGGCAGATTCTAAGAAAAGATCAATAATAAATCCCGCCAACTGGCGGGATTTATTATTTTATTGTCTGTCATCAATATTATCGCCTTCTGTGGGGGCGACATCTTCCTTGAAGTCAGTAATGCCGTTTTCGATGAGGATGTTGTACCAGGTGATGAGTTTTTTGATATGACTATTCTGCACACGATCCTGATCCCATTCAGGCAGGACCTTCGTGAAATAGTCGCGCAGTTCCTCAGACGAAGCCTTTTTCTCGTTGATACTGGCCTTCTTGCCGCCTTCGAGCGCTTTCATGTTTTCCAGCACGTCCATCAGGGGTACGTCCTCTGTCTCGGTGAACATGGCAATGTCGCCCAATGAAGTGATACGGTCTGTGGCGAAGGCCGGTAAACGACGGTGCGTACTGTCAAGGGCCTCGACGATCAGGTTATTCTTTCCTCGTGTTACCAGTTTGTAAAGACCGGGCTTGCCGGCGATAGCTAAAATAGTTTCTTTCATTGTTCTTAATATTTTGTTTAATTGTTTGTCGATATCTGCAAGACCGTCGTTGATAATCTCAAAGTCTGCGCGTTGGCGTACCTTATCCTGAGGCAATTGGCGGTTCATCCATTCGAGCACCTTCTCCCTTGAGATTCCATCGCGCTGCATAACGCGTTGGATACGCACTTCCTCTGGTGCTGTGACGACGATGGCTTTATCCACGAGGCGAAAGGCTCCTGACTCGTATAGGATGGCGCTCTCCATCCATTGTAATCCACTGGCCTCGAAGTCGCGGAAGACGGCAGGATGAACGATGGCGTCGATAGCCTTTGCATTCGCTTCCGAGGCGAGTAGGAATTTCGCCACAGTAGTCTTATTGAGGTGACCCTCTATGTCGTAGGTGTCAGGGCCAATGAGGGCTGTGAGCCTTTCGCGGATTTCCGGAGAGGTGCGGATGAGTCGCTTGGCAGCACTGTCACAGTCATATATCTGAATGCCCCTTGCTTCCAGTCTTTTGCACACATAACTCTTTCCACTGCCGATGCCGCCGGTGATGCCAATCTTCATTCTTCAGTCTTTTCTTCGATGAGGTAATCCACCTCCTCGATGTTCAGGTGGACACGAGAGATTCCCGGTGGCGACTTTTTTAGGTAGATGTGGCATTTCTCTGAGGAACTCGACTTCAGTTCCTGGTAGTCGGCCACTACTGTAAAGTCTTCAGGTTTCAAACTTCTGTAGATGTTTATTCCTGTGACAAAATGGACGGTTACCCTAGCAGGGAAAGTACGGAGAGCCTTACCTGGTGGCATATTGATACCCTGAATGGGTACACCCTCAATACTCTCGTCAGTAAGTAAATCAGTAAAGAAACCCACTTTGATCTTCTCAGGTACCATCTTCACACCTTTCTGTTTAGCCAGATGAGCATCAACCAATAGCGTGTCGCGGAAATTGGCATAGTTCAACTGTTCGGTATAGACGATATTGATGCTGTCAAGTTTCTCAGTAGAGGCATATACATCTACGCTGTCGGGCCAGTACTGTACGCGAGAGATGAAGTAGAGTTGTTCGGGAATAACCCTGCCATTCCATCTGACGGCTACGCGCTTCTTTGCACCGTAGTTGAAGAAAAACTCCAGTTTGTCTGGTTTGATAGCCGTAATCCTTGAGCCGTTGGCGAGTTGTTGGTAGGTCAGTTTCTGCAGTTCTGCAGCAGAAATGCTGCCCATGCCATTGTTGTGAGCATAGGTGGAAAAGTTGGCTTTCACATTCTTCAGGATGTCGCCATAGAGATAGGTGGCAAGGGTGATGCCCTTGTCGCGAATGGTCATACGAACGGTATCGGTTTCCTCGGAGGTGAGCACTACGTTCTTGGGAATATTTACAATGCTCACGGGAATGTTGAACTCCCGCTCATAAGTTTCGTTAAGCGTCATGAAAAGCCAGAAGATACTGGAGAGGGCGAGGAAAAACAGAAAGACAAGAAATTCCCTGTTAGTTTTGCTGAACAGGAAATCCTTAACAATCTTCCAGATATCGCCCATAGTCGCAGATTACTTCTGAAGTGGTGTACTACTCATGTCCTTATAGACTGAGGTCTTCTCTACAGTGACAACCACATCGCGAGCAATTTTAATATCCACCGTGTTCTTGGCGAGGTCAATGCTCTTGACGACACCGTGGATTCCACCACCGGTAACTACTTCCGTACCTTCTGTCAGTTCGTTCTGGAACTTCTGAATCTCTTTCTGTTTCTTCTGTTGCGGTTTGATCATGAAGAACCACATGATGGCAAAGATAGCCACCATCATGATAATCATACTCATACCGCTTCCTTGTCCTGCTGCCTGTGCAGCCAAAATGATATTTGTCATATTGTCTTATAATAATTAATGATTCCTTTTAGGAGTTCCTGATGATGCGCTTCCTGCCTGACGGCTTTATCTTCACTGCCTTCATAACCTTCGGAGTTTTAGGCTCCCTGACAGGTCTTTCGGGTTTGGGCTCAATAAACTTTGCTAATTTGCCGGTTGCAATCATGTGACGTGCGATAGCGTCGAGCATACCATTGATATAACCACCACTTTTATGGGTGGAATAAAGCTTGGCCAAATCAACATATTCATTGATAGTGACGTTGATGGGAATGTTGGGGAAGGTGACCATCTCTGCGATGGCTATCTGCATGATGACCACATCCATGTAGGCCAGACGGGAGAAATCCCAGTTGCGTGAAGCCTCGCTCATATATCGTTGGTACTCGTCAGCATTAAGGATAGCCGAACGGAAGAGTTTCCGAGCGAAATCTTTCTCCTCGTCACTGTCCCACTCGGGCAATAGTTCCTGTTTGGTCCCATTCTGTTCGTTGAAGCGTTTGATGCTTTTCAGTACAAATGTATCCACAATTTCCTTATCGTCATTCCAGTAGAGGCTGATCTCCTCCAAAACGGCATCCAGATCGGGATTGTTTTGGATGAACGTGCGGTAAAGCTTGCGCCACAGTTCACGGTCGGCTTCATAACTGTCCTCCTTACTTTCCATATATTCCTTGTAGATATCACTGTTCTTGATAACATCATATAAGGTTGACACAAACTGTATATCGTCATCCCATGTACGCTTTTGGGTGCTGATGAATTCGTTGAGAGTCTTGTTCTCCTCTAATTGCAGTGCAAAGCGGTTGAGTGTGAACTTCTGGGATGGTACTTCTGTGTTTTCCCGTTGTGCACGCGCTGTCAGCACCTCGTTGCAACGGCGTGCCTCTTTTGTGACAGCCACAATAAGTGCCAGTAAATAATTGTAAAGGTCATAGGCCTTTGACAGACTGAAGAATAGTTCCTTCTCTGCCGAGTCGATGTTCTTGTTACCGTTTTGATAGTACGCATAGGTTAACTGAACAATCTTAGTACGGATAATTTCTCTGTTAATCATCTCACTTGATGTTTTTTAGTTTAACTTTCAAATTTTCGATGCAAAATTAGTCATTTTTTCCCTATTATGCAAGAAAAAAAGAAGAAAAAATATTTTTTTTTTGGTTTTTTGATTACTTATTCGTACCTTTGCACCGCTTTTTCCGAAAGCACAACGAAATAAAACGCGTGTGATGGTGAATTAAGCACATGTATTAACAACTTAATTTTAGAGTAACACAATTATGAAAGAAATTAGTGTAAAAGGTCAGAAGCGCACCGCCACTGGAAAGAAAGCTTCAAAGCAACTCCGTAAGGAGGGTTTGGTTCCCTGTAACATTTATGGTGAGAAGAAGGGCGAAAATGGTCTGCCCGAGGCATTTGCCTTCTGTGCTCCGTTCACAGAACTTCGCAAGGCTGTCTATACCCCTGAGGTGTATGTGGTCAACCTCGACATCGACGGTGAGGCTCACAAGGCCGTTATCAAAGAACTTCAGTTCCATCCTACGACAGAGGCTCTGATTCATGCAGACTTCTTTGAGGTGAATGAGACAAAGCCCATCACCATTGGTATTCCCGTTAAACTCAACGGTTTGGCACAGGGTGTTCGTGACGGTGGTAAACTCAACCTCTCCATCCGTAAGATTAATGTGACTGCTCCCTACAAGCAGATTCCTGAGGTGCTGAATATCGACGTGACCGACCTGCAGTTGGGTAAGGCTATCAAGGTGGGTGCCCTGAGTTTCGAGGGTCTTGAGATTGCTACTTCTCCTGAGGTGGTGGTTTGCTCTGTGAAGGCTACACGTGCTTCACGTTCTGCTGCTGCCGCTGCTGAGGCTGAGGAGCAGGCATAACTGTAGAGGTTAGTTTGCGTAGCTGATGGACAAATACTTGATTGTTGGATTGGGCAATGTCGGCGCAGAGTACGAACAGACCCGCCACAATACAGGCTTCATGGTATTGGACGCTTTTGCGAAGGCGTCCAATATTTCTTTTGAAGACCGTCGCTACGGGTTTGTGGCGCAGACAACGTTGAAGGGCCGTAAGGTCTTTTTGCTGAAGCCCTCTACATTCATGAATCTCAGTGGTAATGCCGTGCGCTATTGGCTGAACCATGAGAACATTGATCAGAACCGCTTGCTTGTTGTCAGCGATGAAGTGGCCCTCCCTTTGGGCGATTTCCGTCTGAAGGCAGGTGGTAGTAATGGCGGGCACAATGGACTTGGTCATATCCAGCAACTTATCGGACAGGATTATGCCCGTCTGAGGATGGGTATTGGCAATGACTTCCCTCGTGGAATGCAGGTGGATTGGGTGCTGGGGCGTTATAGCGAAGAAGAACTGGAGCAGTTGCAGCCTAGCATCGACATCGCTGTCGAGATTATCCGCAGTTTTGTGCTAGCCGGTATCGACCACACGATGAATCAGTATAACAAACTTGGGAAACATGGAGGAGGCAAGGATTGACAAGTGGCTGTGGGCGGCGCGTATCTACAAGACACGCTCGATAGCAGCCGATGCTTGTAAGAACGGGCGTGTCACCATTGGTGGTACGAATGTCAAGCCCTCTCATATGATAAAGGCTGGTGAGACGGTCGATGTGCGTAAGCCGCCCGTTACCTATTCTTTCCGTATCCTGAAAACCATTGAGCAGCGCGTTGGCGCGAAGTTGCTGCCCGAGATTTACGAGAATGTGACATCGCCTGACCAATATGAACTATTGGAGATGAACCGCATTAGCGGTTTTGTCGATAGGGCGAGGGGAACCGGTCGCCCCACGAAGAAAGACCGTCGCGCCATGGATGCGTTTTTAAATATAGAAGACTTATGATATTGAATGGATTGATGATTATTGTTGGCGTTGCGCTTGTGCTGTGGGGGGCAGACCGTCTGATTGAAGGTGCCTCTGCGGTGGCGCGTAGTGTGAACATCCCGGAGATTGTCATTGGCCTTACTATTGTGGCAGCAGGTACTTCCGCTCCAGAACTGTTTGTAAGCCTCGTATCTGCTCTCAAGGGCACCTCCGACCTGGCTGTGGGAAATGTCATAGGTTCCAATATCTTTAACACAATGCTTATTGTGGGCTGTTCGGCTATCGTGGCTCCAATGGTGGTCAATCCCTCGACGGTGAAGAAAGATATTCCTTTTGCTGTGGGAGCCTCGATTCTATTGTTTATTCTCTGTTTCGACGACATGCAGTCGGCCCACCTATGGGGTAATGAGATTAGTCGTAGCGATGGTATGGTTCTGCTTCTTGGTTTCATGGCCTTTATGTTCTATGCATTCATGCTAGCCCGTAAGACTGGTGATCTGAAACCCCGTCAAGAGTATCTGGGTGAGGAGAAGGAGAAAAAGCCTATCGACTACCGGATGTTAGGCATTAACGCCCTTTGGATGATTGTGGGGCTTGCCTGTCTGATCTATGGCAGTGAGATATTCGTTGATGGAGCCACCTATATTGCCCATCGCTATGGGATGCGTCAGAGTGTCATTGGTTTGACTATTGTCGCTGGTGGTACTTCATTGCCTGAGTTGGCTACGAGTGTGGTGGCAGCCTATAAGGGTAAGGCCTCGCTTGCCATTGGCAATGCCCTCGGCTCCAACGTCTTCAATATCCTCTTAGTGCTGGGTATTACCTCAGTCATCTGTCCCATGCGTATCATGGGCATCACCATCATTGACCTGATGATGATGCTTGTCAGCATCGGTCTTCTCTGGATCTTTGCTTACACCAAGTATTTCGTGTCGCGTCGCGAAGGAGTCTTGATGGTGTTAGGATTCCTAGCCTATATGTGTTGGTTGTTCTATCTGTTGTAATATGCAAGAAAACAAAGACCAACAGCGTATCAGTGTGCTGTTCATGTTTTACGGCATCCTGTTCTGTGTCTGCTTGATTACAGCCAATGTGTTGGAAACTAAGCAGATATCCTTTGGACCCGCCAATATGACGGCAGGACTGATTGTGTTCCCCATTAGTTATATCATCAACGACGTGGTTTGTGAGGTATGGGGCTATGGACGTACCCGTCTGCTCATTTGGATAGGCTTCACCATGAACTTCCTCTTTGTCATCTTTGGTGCCATTGCCGACTGGATTCCCGGTGCTCCCTATTGGCATGGTGAAGAGGGCTTTCATCAGATCTTCGGTCTGGCACCACGTATTGCTGGTGCCTCATTCCTGGCTTTTGTCTGCGGTTCGTTTATGAATGCCTATATCATGAGTCGCATGAAACTCTCGTCGGCAGGCAAGAATTTCTCCGCGCGTGCCGTGCTCAGTACTGTTTTCGGTGAGTTGACCGACTCCATCATCTTCTTTCCTCTCGCCCTTGGTGGTGTGATCCCCTGGGAGGAGATGCCCTCGTTGGTGATTACCCAGGTCACCATTAAGACCGTCTATGAGATTATCGTACTCCCCGTCACTATCCGCGTCGTGAAATACACCAAGGCTCACGATCATGAGGATGTCTTCGATTACGATGTCACCTATAATATATTTAAGTTTAAAGAGAAATGAGTGAGAACAGAGAGAAGGAGGGCTTGCAGGCTCTCGGCAAGAAGACCGAATATCGTCAGGATTATGCTCCTGAGGTGTTGGAGACCTTTGTCAACAAACACCCCGAAAATGATTATTGGGTGCAGTTCAATTGTCCAGAGTTTACTTCACTCTGTCCCATTACGGGTCAGCCAGACTTTGCGGAGATTAAGATTCTCTATATTCCAGGTGAGCGGATGGTGGAGTCGAAGAGCCTGAAACTCTATCTCTTCTCTTTTCGTAATCACGGAGATTTTCATGAGGATTGTGTGAATATCATCATGAAAGACCTCGTGCGCCTGATGGATCCCAAGTACATTGAGGTCATCGGCCTTTTC
This sequence comes from Prevotella sp., assembly GCA_017965725.1. Classification (GTDB taxonomy): domain Bacteria; phylum Bacteroidota; class Bacteroidia; order Bacteroidales; family Bacteroidaceae; genus Prevotella. Next base: position 13,789 of record JAGCPK010000026.1, on the reverse strand, counting down.
ACGCCTCGTGGAGGTATCAGCATCTATCCTTACGCCAACTATGGTCGCCCAGGCACCAAATATGCTGAGATGGCTACCCGCCGCCTCTTGGAGCACAAAATAATCTGATTCTTATTTTCGGTAATAACCCTGCTCATGGTCTTTGAAGCGTAGGAGAAGGGTGTCGCGGCGCATGAAAACAATATCGGCTGTGTCGGTATTGGTAATCTGTTGGTTTCCAAGTGTGTCGCGTCGCGCCTCGCTAAGTAGCAGGTGACCATTGAAGATACGCCATGTGCGATAGCGCTTGGCTGTAGGGTATTCCACAGGACCGTTCTGCGGTTCGGCATTGTTGCGCTGTATGCCAATGGGACGGGCAGTGTAGTCGCGACGGATTTCAAAGCCATATTCCCGTGGTTGGAACCATTTCTTACGCAGAGAATCGGGGAAGTCGGGCGGCAACTGCACAATGCTGTCAGCAGAGACGCCTGCACGACGACGCAGACGTGGCATGACCTGATAGCACCACTCGCCTTTTAAGCGGTCGAGGTTGATGACAATGTCGGCTACTTTCTTGTTACTACTCAATACGATGGCCACTTGGTCGCCGATGTCTGGGCGTCCGAAGACGCGCCTCTGCACCCGGGCATTAAGGATGTCGATGGTGTCGGGGTCGCCGCCAATATAGGGCAGGAATACGAGTATGGAGTCCGTGCAACCGTCGCAGGCCAGTCCGTAAATGGTGGAATCGCCAGGTAGTGACTGCTCCTCGTTGTAGGCAGTTATTTCTTGTGCAGCCTGCTGCGTACCTGATGAGCAGGCGGCCAACAGCAGCGCAACAAGAATCGAAGAAAAAATGTTCCGTTTCATACGCTTTTGAATGATTTGGGTACAAAGATAGTCAAAATATTAAAAAAAGTAGTCACTAAAGGCGTAAATTTGAAAATTTTTATCTATTTTTGTAGGCTGTAAATATAAAGCTAGCGAAAATAACGATATGAAAAAGAAGATTCAGTTCAGTCTCGTGTATAGAGACATGTGGCAGAGTTCTGGAAAGTTCCAGCCCCGTAAGGATCAGTTAGAGCGCATAGCGCCAGTGATTATCGACATGGGATGTTTTGCCCGAGTGGAAACAAATGGTGGTGCCTTCGAGCAGGTAAACCTGATGGCAGGCGAGAATCCCAACCTGGCGGTACGTGCTTTCTGTAAGCCTTTCAACGAGGTGGGTATCAAGACCCATATGCTCGACCGTGGCCTGAACGCGTTGCGTATGTATCCTGTGCCTGACGATGTGCGTGCTCTGATGTATAAGGTGAAGCATGCCCAGGGAGTGGATATCCCTCGCATCTTCTGTGGTTTGAACGATACGCGTAACATTATTCCGAGCATCAAGTGGGCGAAGGAGGCTGGCATGACCCCTCAGGCTACACTCTGTATCACCACGAGTCCTGTTCATACCGTGGAGTATTATTCCGCCATCGCTGACGAGGTAATAGCCGCTGGTGCTGAGGAGATCTGTCTGAAGGATATGGCGGGTATCGGCCAGCCGGCTATGCTGGGTGCCCTCACCAAGGCCATTAAGACCAAACACCCCGATATTATTATCCAATACCACGGACATTCTGGTCCTGGACTTTCTATGGCCAGCATCCTGGAAGTGTGTAACAACGGTGCTGACATTATTGATACTGCTATTGAGCCTCTCAGTTGGGGTAAGGTTCATCCCGATATCATTTCCGTGCAGTCGATGCTGAAGAACGAGGGCTTTGAGGTGGCTGATTTGAATATGAATGCCTATATGCAAGCCCGCACACTCACTCAGGAGTTTATCGACGACTGGCTTGGCTGTTTCATTAATCCCGCCAACAAGCACATGTCGAGTTTGCTCTTGGGTTGTGGTTTGCCTGGTGGTATGATGGGCAGTATGATGGCCGATCTCGGACCTATCCAGAAGATGATCAACAAGGAGCGCGAGAAGAAGGGAGAGAGCATCCTCACCATGGACGATATGCTTGTGAAACTCTTCAATGAGGTAGAGTACGTATGGCCGAAGGTCGGTTATCCCCCACTGGTGACACCGTTCTCACAATATACCAAGAACATCGCCCTCATGAATCTCCTTACCATGGAACAGGGCAAGGGCCGTTATAAGATGATGGACGACGCTATCTGGGGTATGATTCTCGGAAAGAGTGGAAAGGTGCCTGGAACGATTGCTCCTGAACTCGTTGAACTGGCAAAAGAACAGAAGCGTGAGTTTACGGATGCCGACCCGCATACCCTTATTCCCAATGCGCTTGACGGCTTCCGCAAGGAGATGGACGAGAACGGCTGGGACTACGGACAGGACGACGAGGAACTCTTTGAGTTGGCGATGCATCCGGAACAGTATCGTCCGTTCAGAAGTGGTCAGGCCAAGAAACAGTTGTTGGCAGACATTCAGAAAGCCAAGGATGCCAAACTTTGTGGCGGTCAGAAGATCTCTCAGGAGGAGATTGATGCGCTGAAGCATGCGAAGGCAGATGCCGTGAAGGTGCCTCTGGCAGGTCAGTTGTTGTGGGGCTTCGGTGGTGAAGGTGTGTTAGCACCTTGTGTGGAACCGTTTATCGGACAGAAGTACAAGGAGGGTGACACCTTCTGTTATCTGCAGACGAAGTGGGGCGAGATCGTGGAGATTCCCGCTGCCCTTGGTGGCAAGTTAGTTGATATCACCGTGAAGCCGGGACAGAACGTGCGCCAAGGTGATACCATTGCTTGGATTGAAAGAGAGGCGTGATGGATTATCAGGCAATCATCGATAAGTATTATCCGTCGGAGAATGAACTCCGACGGATATTATTAGTACATAGCCGACAGGTGGCAGACCGTTGTCTGAAAATCGCCAAGGCCCATCCGGAACTGCGCCTCGATGCGGAGTTCCTGGAGGAGGCGGCGATGTTGCACGACATCGGTATCTACCGTTGTGATGCCCCCAGCATCCAGTGCTTTGGCACGGAACCCTATATCTGTCATGGCGTGATTGGCGGACAGATCCTGAGAGAGGAAGGGTGGGAGCGTCATGCGCTTGTGTGTGAAAGGCATACAGGCACGGGTCTGAGTCATGAACAGATCATACGTCAGCAACTGCCCTTGCCACTTGACGGACATTACGAGCCTGAGGTACTGGAGGAACAGGTGGTGTGCTATGCCGACAAGTTCTATTCGAAGACCCATCCCGACAGAGAACGGACCGTAGTAGAGGCTGCCCAGAGTCTTGAGAAGTTTGGTCAGGAAGGTGTTAGCCGTTTCCTCGACTGGGCAAAAATGTTTGAATAACGTTAAAATATCCGCAATTCAGCGGATATTCGCTTTTTTTGGTGTACCTTTGCAGCTGTGAAACAGAAATCGGTCATTTTCACGATACTCTGCGCCTTCGTGCTGATGATGGCGTGCACCCCTTCATCGCTACGTAGGGAGAAGGTTCCTGACCCTTCTCCGGAATCAGGGCGTGTCGTGTCGTTACCTCAGGTAAAGGCGCCTTCATTGAGTACCGATTCCGTCACATTGCCTGTACTTCTCGACAGCATCAGCGGGAGTCAGAATCCCCTTGCCGACACGGAGGCTCCTCAGGATACCATTTTCCCCAATGGGGCTGAGGCTGCCATCAAGATCAAGCGCGACACCACGACGATGGATTCCATAGAACTGGCAATCTATAAGCATAACAAAGCCGTGGATGATTCATTGGCACGTGACAGTATCAATCGTCAACGGAAGAATGGCATTGATGCACCGGTGGTGTATTCTGCCGACGACTCCCTGACCTATGATGCCTTGACAGCCACAGCCCACCTCTATGGAAACTCGAAGGTGACCTACACGAACATGGACCTCGAGAGCGAGAATATCCACATGAGCATTGACAGCAATCTTGTTTATGCGACGGGAAAGTTGGATACTACGACGAACCAGATGGTGGGTACCCCGGTCTTCAAGATGGGAAGCGACCAGTACGAGCAGACGGAGATGCTGTTTAACTTCAAGACCAAGAAGGGATTTATCACTGATGTCTATACCCAGCAGGAAGACGGCTACCTGACCAGTGAACACTCTAAGCGTGGTAGCAATGGTGAGATGTATCTTGAGCACGGACGCTATACCACTTGCGACGATCCGCACCCCGACTTCTATATCGCCATGTCGAGGGCTAAGGTGCGCCCAGGCAAGGATGTGGTGTTCGGACCCGCTTACCTGGTTGTGGCTGATGTGCCGTTGCCACTGGCAATCCCCTACGGTTTCTTCCCCTTCACGAAGAGTTATTCGAGTGGTATGATCATGCCGACGTACGGCGATGAGACCAGTCGTGGCTTCTATCTGAGAGACGGTGGATACTACTTCGCCCTGGGAGACAAGATGGACCTGAAACTGTTAGGTGAGATTTATACCAAGGGTTCGTGGGGTCTCTCTGCGGCTTCGAACTATAGGAAGCGTTACAAGTACAGCGGTTCTTTCTATGCCAGTTACCAGAACACTGTCAATGGCGAGAAGAATATGCCTGATTACAGCAAGAGAACCAGTTTCAAGATACAGTGGAGTCATCGTCAGGATCAGAAAGCCAATCCCTACCACAGTCTGACTGCCAGTGTAAACTTCGCAACTGAGAATTATGAGAGGAACAATCTCACGTCGATGTATAACCCACAGGCGATGACGCAATCGACACGAACCTCGTCAGTATCCTACACTACAGGCTTCTCCAGTATCGGTATGACGCTCACCTCGACGATGAACCTGAACCAGAACATGCGCGACTCCACTATTGGCTTGACCTTGCCCGACTTGAACGTTACCGTCTCGCGCTTCTATCCGTTCAAGCGCAAGAAGGCAGTCGGTAAGGAACGTTGGTACGAGAAGATCTCACTAAGATATACGGGTCATTTCAGCAACTCTATCAATACGAAAGAAGACAAGATACTACACTCCAGTTTCACCCGAGACTGGAAGAACAATATTCGCCATACCATCCCCATCAATGCTAGTTTCATCCTTTTTAACTATATCAACCTCAACCCCTCGTTCACTCTCTACGACTATACCTCATTTATCAAGCAGTCGAAGCGTTGGGACGAAGTCAGTCAGCGGGAAGTGACAGACACCATCAGCGGATTCTATAACATCTATAACTGGAACCTGAGCCTCAGTGCCTCGACAAAACTCTACGGTTTCTGGATACCCAGTCGTAAGATCTTCGGAAACAAGATAGATCGCATCCGTCACGTCATATCACCAAGCATCAGTTTCTCCTATCATCCCGACTTCGGAGCAAGTCGCTATGGCTATTATTCCACCTACCAGAAGACCGATGCAGATGGTAATGTTTCACTGGTGGAATATTCGCCATATAATATTGGTGGCGTTTCTGCTCCTGGCAAAGGTGTGTCCGGTAGCATCGGCTTTGACCTCGGTAACAATATTGAAATGAAGATCCGTGACTCTAACGACTCGCTGAAGGTTGTGTCCATTATCGACGAACTGGGTTTCTCCATGAGTTATAACATGGCGGCAAAGGTGCGTCCGCTGAGCGACCTCAGTACCCGTCTGCGTCTGAAACTCAGTAAGAGTTACACCTTCAATCTCAACGCCATCTTCGCCTCCTATGTCTATGAGGCCGACAGTGTAGGTGCCACTCCAAGGCTGAGTGAGCATACCACCTATTGGGGACAGGGAAAGATTGGTCGTTTTCAGGGAATGTCACAGAACATCTCCTATACCCTCAATAACCAAAAGGTCATCAACCTGATCAAGCGTCTGCGTGGCGAGAAGGTGGATAAGGACAAAGACAAGCAAAACCATGATGAAGAGGATGACGACGAGTGGGACAACGAGGTGGAGGCGAACGTGGATAAGGACATGGAGAAAGCCAAGCACGGTGCCAAGGCCAAATCGAAAGCCGACACCGACGAAGACGGCTATATGTCTTTTGATATGCCCTGGTCTATTACCATCGGTTATGGTATCACGATGCGCGAGGGTAGTTCAAACTTCAACTATAAGAAGATGCGCTATCCCTACACTTTCTCGCAGACCCTGAATTTCAGCGGAAACCTACGCTTGAGTGCCGGATGGAATATCACCTTCTCCAGCGGTTACGACTTTGACAATAAGAAAATCTCTATGACGACTGCCTCACTCTCACGCGACCTGCATTGTTTCAACATGTCGTGTCAGGTGACCCTCGCACCCTATACCAGTTATAACTTCTCCTTCCGTTGTAATGCCGCTACGCTTACTGATGCTTTGAAGTACGACAAACGCAGCAGTTATAGCAATGCAGTGCAGTGGTATTAAAAAAAGAATTGCTGAATCAGGACTTCAGCAATTCTTCTAAGGCATTCTCTTCTCCCACGACCCAGATGATGTCGCCCTCTTGGAACTTCCGATTTGGCCTGAAGGGTGAGAGACTTTCTTTTCCTTCCTCCAAACCAACGACCATACAACTGTATAGATCGCGGATTCTGCTTTCTATCAGCGTTTTGCCGATAAACGGACTGTCGCTGCCGATAATCATCTGACGCAGTTTCATCTCGCGACTTTCCAAGTCGGGGTCCTGACCGATGAGACTCTCCTCCAGAGCCTGACGGAAAGTTGCAAACTGTTCGTCACTTCCAATCACCTGCAACACGTCGTTCGGGAAGATGATATAATCGCCGTCAGGGATGTTCAGACGCCATCCGCCACGCAGGATGCTACTAATGTGGACACCATATTTTTGTCCGAGGTTCAACTGCTTCAGTGTCTGTCCCATCCAGCCGCTATTACTGGGAACCTCAAATTCTGCAATGTGTATATCGCGGTCCAGAAGTTTCCCTTCGTAGAGCGGACGCTTCTTACCCAGTACCTGAGCCTCAATGTCGCGACTGCGCAGGTTGAGGATGAACAGGCGTTCCAGTGTGATACTCCTTTTCTTGATCCAACGTGACAATACAATCAGACCCACGACAATGACACCGATGGTGAACATCAGGGCGTTGGTGAAGTGACTCAGATAGTTACAGATATAGAAAATGAAACTGACGGCGATGATGACACGCACGAGGATGGTGAACATCAGGGGCAGACGGTTGCGGTTGCTCTCTGCCCAGAGGGCTTTCCACTCCTCGCTCTTATTCTTCTTCATCACCATAGCCCGGAGGAACGGTGAGATGAACAGTACCGTCAGGACACCTGTGATACCATTGGCGTACCAGTGTAGTTCCTCTCCTGGCAGCAGCCTGTGCATGAACGGCAGCACGAAAGTGAACATTAGGACGATGACGGCTGTCGAGAGGATGGAATAGACGACGATGTTTATTGCCATCTGTGACAGTAACCGTTTCCACAGACTACTCTCCTGAGCACCCGTCTGGTTCATCGACAGGTGGTTCAGTGATGTGATAACCTTGTTGGGTAGATGTTTTTCCAGATTGTTGTAGGCGGGTGTCGCAAACCTTATCATATAAGGTGTGAGGAAGGTGGTGATGACAGACACAGCCACCACGACAGGATAGAGGAAGTCGCCGATGACGCCTAATGAGAGGCCCAGCGAGGCGATGATAAACGAGAACTCACCAATCTGTGCCATCGCGAATCCACAGCGGATGGCCGACTTCAGCGATTCGCCTCCCAGCATGAAGGAGAAGGTGCCGAATATGGCCTGTCCGAGGAGGATTGTCATCACCAGTGCAAAGATTGGCAGGGCATATTCCACAAGGATCTTCGGATCGACGAGCATACCCACCGACACGAAGAAGATGGCGCCGAAGAGATTCTTCACAGGCTCCACCAGTTTGATGATTTTCTCTGCTTCGATGGTCTCAGCCAGGATGCTACCCATGATAAAAGCACCGAAAGCAGAGGAGAAACCTACCTTTGTAGAGAACACCGCCATTGCGCAGCATAGACCTAACGATACGATAAGCAGCACCTCATTGTTGATGAGGTATCTGACACGACGCAGAATCAGAGGGATGGCAAAGATGCCCACCACGAGCCAGAGTACGAGGAAGAACAATATCTTCGACACACTGCCCAGCATCTCGCCGCCACTCAGGTCCTTTCCGCTGGCGATGGCACTCAGCAGCACCATCATGACGATGGCGAGGATATCCTCGAGAATCAGCACACTCATCACGCGCCCCGCAAACTGCTGTTGGCGAAGCCCCAGGTCATCGAAGGCCTTATAGATGATGGTCGTTGATGACATGGCGAGCATACCGCCCAGGAAGATGCAGTCCATCTTGTCCCATCCGAACAGTCGTCCTACGAGCATGCCCAGCAGCGACATACAGAAGATGGTGGTACACGTGGAGATGATGGGCGACGCGCCCATCTTCAGGATTTTCTTGAAGGAGAAGTCGAGTCCGAGCGAGAAGAGCAGGAACATCACGCCGAGGTCGGACCACAGGTGGATATTCTCAGAATCGACGACAGATGCCGTGTATGGCATGTGCGGACTCACCAGGAATCCTGCCACCACATAACCCAGCACCAACGGTTGCTTGAGGCGTTTGAACACTAATGTCACGATACCTGCAACGACAAGTATCAGCGCCAGATCATTTACCAGAGCAGGAACCTCTCCCATAGTTGATTATTTATTGAAGTCAGCGACAATCTCACAAATTTTGATGATGACCTGCATGGCCTTTTCCATCGATTGAATAGAGACGAACTCATACGGTCCGTGGAAGTTCACGCCGCCTGCGAAGATGTTGGGGCAGGGGAGACCCTTGAAGGAAAGTTGTGCACCGTCGGTACCGCCTCGGATGGGGCGCACCTTTGGAGCCACCTCGCAGGCCTGCATGGCATGCAGCACCACGTCGATGACGTGCATCTGTGGGTCAATCTTCTCCTTCATATTATAATATTGGTCCTTCAGTTCACAGATGACAGTACCCTCACCGTATTTCTCGTTCATCCTGTCGGCACAGCGCTGGACAAACCGTTTGCGGTCTTCGAAGATCTCCCTGTCGTGGTCGCGGATGATATAACTCATCTTGGCTTCCTCGATGTTCGACTGGATGCCCAGCAGGTGATAGAATCCCTGATAGCCTTCCGTCGTCTCGGGTGTCTCATCCTCAGGCAACATCTTGGCAAACTCAGCAGCGAGGGCGTTGGCATTCACCATCTTTCCCTTGGCATAGCCCGGATGCACACTGATGCCCTTGATGGTGATCTTGGCACTGGCTGCGTTGAAGTTCTCAAACTCCAGTTCTCCCACGTCGCCGCCGTCCATCGTGTAGGCCCATTCGCATCCGAACTTCTCCACGTCGAAGTGATGGGCACCCATGCCTATCTCCTCGTCGGGGTTGAAGGCGATGCGGATATCGCCGTGACGAATCTCCTTATGGTCGCGCAACCAGCACATGGCCTGCACGATCTCTGCGATACCAGCCTTGTCGTCGGCACCCAGCAGGGTGTGTCCGTCGGTGACAATCAGATCCTCACCAGTATGGTGCAATAGTTCCGGGAATTTCTTCGGACTGCTGACGATACCCTCCGAGAGTTGGATCTCCCCGCCGTTGTAGTTGTGGATGATCTGCGCCTTGATGTCGGCACCAGAGCAGTCAGGGCTGGTGTCATAGTGGGAGATGAAGCCGATGGTAGGCACTTTCTCCTTGATATTTGAGGGGAGGGTGGCGTAGAGGTAGCCCTTTTCGTCGAGTTCCACGTCCTCCAGTCCTTCGCTCTCGAGTTCCTTCTTCAGATACTCAGCGAAGATGAGTTGTTTCGGGGTACTTGGCACGCTCTCGCTGTCGTCAGCCGACTGCGTGTCGAACTTGGTGTAGTTTAAGAACCGTTCGGTAATATCCATATATTGTTGAAAAATTAAATCACTTCGTAGCCGAATTTCTTGCAGAGATCCAGGCTCATCTCCTTCAGTTTGAACTTCTGTATCTTGCCAGAGCCCGTCAGCGGGAACTGGTCGATGAAGAAGACATACTTAGGAATCTTATAGCGGGCAATCTTGCCACGACAGAACTCCTGCACATCCTCAGGCTCCATCTTCACACCCTCTTCGAGGATGATGAAGGCGCCCACGGCCTCACCGTATTTCTTTGAAGGCACGGCAGCCACCTGCACGTCGCGGATGCCGGGCATGTGGTAGAGGAACTCCTCGATCTCACGCGGATAGATGTTCTCACCGCCACGGATGATCATATCCTTGATACGACCTGTAATCTTATAGAAGCCTTCTTCATCCTTCACACCCAGGTCACCTGAGTGCAGGAATCCGTTTTTGTCGATGACCTCTTCCGTTGCCGTCGGGTTCTTATAGTAGCCCTTCATCACGTTGAAGCCCTTGCAGCACATCTCGCCCTGCACGCCGACAGGACACTCCTCGCCCGTCTCTGGGTCGAGCACCTTCACCTCTACAAAGGGGAAGTCGCGACCTACGGTGGTACAGCGCTGCTCGAAGGTGTCGTTCAGACAGGTCTGCGTCATACCAGGCGAACTCTCCGTGAGTCCATACACGCTGGTGATGGTCATATACATCTTCTCTGACACCTGTTTCATCAGTTCCACCGGACAGAGCGAACCGGCCATGATACCTGTGCGCAGACAGGTCAGGTCGAACATGTCAAACATCGGGTGGTTCAACTCAGCGATGAACATCGTGGGCACGCCATAGACGGCGGTACACCGTTCCTTGTGGATAGAGGCGAGCACGACGAGCGGGTCGAACTTCTCCACCATCACCTCCGTACAACCGTGTGTCAGACAGTTCATGGTGGCGAGCACCACACCGAAGCAGTGGAACAGGGGCACACAGACGCAGAGTTTGTCGTCAGCGGTAAAGCCCATGTTCTCGCCCGTGAAATAGCCGTCGTTGGCAATACCGTAGTGCGTCAGCATCACACCCTTAGGGAATCCTGTCGTTCCACTGGTATATTGCATGTTGCAGACATCGTGGCAGTTCACCTTGCTCTTCATCTCGTTCAGCGTCTCGTCCTCCACGTTCTGTCCCAGCAACAGCAGTTCAGCCGTGTTGAACATACCGCGGTATTTCTCCATACCGATATAAACGACATTCTTCAGGTAGGGGAAGCGTTCGCTGTTCAGGTGTCCGCGCTCACAGGTCTTGAGTTCAGGCAACATGGTGTAGGTCATATCGACATAGTTACAATCCCATGTGCCATCGGTGATACACAGCGTATGCATGTCGGAGTCCTTGCAGAGATACTCCAGTTCGTTCTGCTTGTAGTTGGTGTTGACGGTCACCAGCACAGCGCCTATTTTGGCGGTGGCATAGAGGAAGGTGAGCCAGTCGGGTACGTTGGTGGCCCAGATACCTACGTTAGAACCGCGCTCTACACCGATGGCAATCAAACCTTTGGCAAGATTGTCCACACGCTCGTTGAACTTGCTCCATGTGAAGCGCAGATTGCGGTCGGAATAAACGATGTATTCTTTATCGGGTGTGGTCTCAGCCCAGTATTCGAGCCACTGGCCCAATGTCCGTTCCCACAATTGATAGCCTTCGCTTCCCGTCTCAGCAGGGTATGTCCTATCAGGCAATGGTCTGCCTGCCATATCTAATCTTACGTTGCTCATAATCAGAAGGGGATATAGACAACTGCGAGAATCTTGGCACTCTTGCCTGGTGCACCGTGTACGTGGTGCTTCACGATGGAGTCGTAGAAGATCGAGTCACCCTCCTTCAGGGTGTAGGTATCCTTGCCATAGACAATCTCCACTTCACCGTCCATCACGTAGATGAATTCCTCACCCTCATGGGCAGAGAGTTGGAAATTAGGCGATTCCTCGGGGTTGATATCAATCACGAACGGCTCCATGTGGCGTCCGGCCTTCTGCTGGGCCAACGGGTGATACTCCATGTGCTTGCGGGCATCGGTGGCTCCGTTCGAGAAACTGATGCTGCTGTCGGCCTCGCGGTCCTTGGCACGAGTGACGACTGGCCCTAAGGCGTCGTTGTCGTCCATGAATGTACCCAGTCGCACACCCAGTGCACGGGCTATCTTGATCAGCGGCCCTAACGAGGGCAGGTTCTGGTCGTTCTCAATGGAAATAATCTGGTCTGTCGATAGACCACTACGTTCTGCTATCTCCTCGATGGAGAGGTTCTTGGATTCCCTAATCCCTTTGATTTTGGATCCGACGATGTTGTTGTTAGACATATAAAAGTATAATGTGTTGATAACTGGGGTGCAAAGTTACACTTTTTTGTCGAGACTGCCAAAAATCTAACGAATTAATTCTTTCAGGTCGAAAAAAACTACTACCTTTGCAGTATGATAAGAATCCTTTGCCTCTTGCTGTTGGGTTGTCTGCCTGCGATGGCACAGAAGCCCCAGCGCTTCCACAAGGTGTTGCCCCCAGGTAACTATAGCGGGATAACGGCCTTGGGCGATAACCGTTATGCAGTGGTGAGCGACAAGTCGGAGGAAGACGGATTCTTCGTGGTCCGCCTCACCATCGACAGCGTCAAGGGGCGTATCACGTCCATCGAGAATGAAGGCTTCCGTTCCAGTGGCCTGCCCAACCGCGACATGGAGGGCATCTGTTACCGTCCTTCCACGAACACCGTTTTTATTTCTGGGGAGAAAGACAACGAGGTCTATGAATACACCCTCGATGGACAGAGGACAGGCCGACGGTTGGAGATGCCTGCGCTCTTCAAGCAGGCCGACCGCAACAGCGGCTTGGAATCGCTCACTTACGACGTGCAGCGACATCTGTTTTTTACAACCTCCGAGCGACCTCTGAAGGGTGACTCCCTGCTTCGTATCCAGACGTTCACCGACGACCTGCGCCCCCAGTGTTTCTACTATTACCGTCCTGATGTCCCCATCAGTCGTAAGTATTCCCAAGGCGTCTCAGAACTCTGTGCGCTCGACGATGGCCGTCTGCTGGTGTTGGAACGTCAGATCCGCGTGCCCAAACTCAAGATCGGTGCCTCTACCGTCATTCGCATCTACGAGGTCATTCCGTCTGACGAGCCTCTGCTGGAGAAGAAACTGCTGATGGAGTTTCGTACCCGTGTAAACCTGACGAGCAGGAGGTTTGCCAACTATGAGGGATTATGTCAGCCCGCGCCAAACTTGCTTCTCCTGATTGCCGATTCCCAGAACCGCTACAAAAACGTCTTGCGCGACTGGTTCCTACTGCGCCAGATAGAATAAAAGAATCTGTTTCCAGGGGGTATGGTCTGCCCAGAATCTCAGGCAAGGTTTCACCCTCAGGGAAAACCCTGCCCTGAATTTCGTTCATGAAATACCCCGCAGGGAAAACTCCCAACCGAATCTCAGGCACGAAATTCCCTCTGGGGTAAAGCCTCAACCGATTCTCAGGCACGAAATTCCCTCTGGGGTAAAGCCTCAACCGATTCTCAGGCATAATATTTCCACCAGGGAAAAGTCCCAACCGATTCTCAGGCATGTTTTTGCCGCCTGGGGGCATCAGCCGACGCGCATTTTCGAGGGCCTATCAGACGGTCAAAGGATGGCAGATGGCAGATGGCAATTAGTTTTTCGCGAGGATTGGGTGAAGATCACACATTAATTGTTATTTTTCCGTAAAAAAATTACGGTTATTACGGAAAAATGTGTATATTTGCAGCAGAAATAATTAAAAGAACTGTTATGCTTATCAAATTTGCCGTAAAAAACTTCCGAGGCTTTGCCGAAAGGATTGAATGGGATTTGTCCCAGCCAAGTAATTATTCATTCAACACATACGCTATCAAGGATGGGGTTATCAAGAATGGTATTATCTATGGTCCCAATGGTTCGGGAAAGACTAATTTCAGTGTGGCATTGTTTGACATTGT
>JAGCPK010000001.1 GCA_017965725.1 Prevotella sp. | reverse complement strand
AATATATTTCCAGTTCAAAGAATATTCACAAAAAAAGGTGGAACCCATATATGGACTCCACCTTTATTAGAATTATAGTAATCGTAATTACTTGTTCATGCGTTTCTTACCATTCTCAATCACGATACCCTTGAAGTTCTTGTCAACCTTCTGACCAGCGAGGTTGTACAGAGCACCGTTCTTCTCAGCAGTATTGAGAGACTTGATACCGGTTAGAGGTGCAGGCTCGAAGTACTCGGGCTCAGTAACAGCTGTCTCATCAATCTCAATCTTAATGTTCTTGAAGTAATAGGTAATATCCTTATCCTTTGACAGGTTGAAGGCAATTGAATGGAAATCATTCTTGTAGCCATCTGAACCATGGTCTTCACCATTGCACTCATTAGGTACAGTCAATGTTTCTGACAATGTCTGCCACTCGGTAGTGAAGTTCATTGCGAAGAGTTGCCAATGGATATACTGTCCCGGCTCATTGTGGCACTGTGTATTTCCAATGTTAGCATTTTCACTTGCCTTGTAGTCGAAAGTCACCTTGAACTGTGTGCCTGCGGGCAGTTTCTGAGTCATCCAAATCCAGAACTGAGTATCGTAATCCTCTTTAACCTTTGCAGGGCTGTTAACAATAATCACTCCGTCTTCAACTGTAGAAGCAACAATGTCTGTGCTAGGATACTCCTTGCTGAAGTAGCACTTGTCATCAGAAATGGCAGCATAAACAGTAGGATCAACCCACTTATTGTCCTCAACAGCCTTCAGATAATCCTCTTCTGAACCTAACCACATCTCCTCGATGGTGATGTTAGAGCCACCAGACGTTGCCTGGATAAAGATCTCCCTGATATGCTTGGAGAAGGTGTCGCCAATATAATCACCAGTAGGATTGCCGTCAGCATCTTTTGGTTTATTACCATTTACATAAACATCTGTATGGTTAATCTTAATACCAATCACACCAGAAGGATCCTTAATAGCAACAGTCTCATCCTTAAATTGCTCACCCCAAGACTGTGTGGCAACCCACTCGCTATACATAATACCGAAGTTGATAGCACCAGAGAAGTCCTTATACTTAATCCACAGATAGTCGAACTTAGACCAGTCTCTCTCGTTCTCAATACTGTTACCACTCCAAGTACCACCCCAAGCGCCAATATTCTCATAGGTCTTAGGAGCAACTAAGCTTCCTAAACCACCCTCAATCTGATGAGTTCCCTCTGGCTCTACGTATGGCTGCGCACCTGCCTTTACGGTGATTTTAAAAGTCGCATCTTCGGTATCAAATGCAGAACCTGCAAGGTCACCAATAGATCCATTCTTAATTGCTCCTTCTAATTCTCCTTCAGCAAGATCATCAGCAGCCTTCAATGTTAGAATTGCAAACACACCACTCTCACTGGCAAATACATCCTCACCGTAGTCTGAAGGATAGGCAATAACTTTAGTGCCTGTAATCTCCACAACCTGCTTTGAAGATGGCAAGAACTCTTCATTCTTCGAAACAGATTCAACAGTGATACCCTCAGGTAAATCAATGTTAAACTCGGCAGACCAAGCCGGTTCTGTAAACTCAACACTCACTTGGAGATCTGCAGTTTTACCTGGTTCGATGGTAACATCTGCTGCCGTAATCTTCTGAGCAAAAGTATTGCTCGCAAATAAGATGCTTAATAAAGCAACGATAAACCTAAATTTTTTCATTGTGTTTAATATTAATATTTATAATTCGTTAATTACTCATACAAATTTACCTCAAGTTTAATAGCACGACAGTCTGCCATAGTAAGTTTGCCATCATCGTTAGCGTCTCCTACAATATCCGTTGAACCTTGTGCAACCTTATTCTTCACCGTACGGGCATCAGGCATGTTCACTTTACCGTCACCATTTGCATCACCCCACAGTTTCTGCACATCAAATGTAATTTCATCTGCTAAGTTGTACAATGTAGTACTTCCCTGAGGATCAGCAGCTGTAAAACTCTTAATCGTCACCTTCTTTGGTTCGTTTTTATTTACAGCAGGAGTAGTAAAGCTGCTTGCGGCCTTCAACTTGATAGAGCAGAGTTGTCCGCTCTTTGCTCCAATAGCCTCTTCACTTTCTGTCGGCACACACACCAGCAGGATGTCACCATCTTTATTACTTCCACCGATAACAGAGTGATTCTTGTGAAGATTTGAAAGAGTTACTGACTTGAAAAGGTCGGCCGTTGCTGTAGAAGGTGTTTCAGAAGATGGACCGATTACCAGATTACCTGAGGTAGATTCCAGCAGAAGACCTTCTGGCAATGACAGAACCATCTGCCAACCGCCGATTGTTGCAGGAACCTCAAAACTAATGACGGCTGCATTCTGAGACTCATAACCAGGAACGACCTTGACATTCGTAGCTGTCAGCGTAGTTTGAGCCATGCCCCCTCCTGATATTAACAGAAAAGCACACAGCAGTAGTAAATTTTTAATTCTCATACGCTTTAATTTTTTATTTGTTAATATTGTTTTAAGACGAATTAGTTTTGATGCTGCAAATATAAGAATATTATATCAATCTTCCAAATAAGTTAACCATTTTTAGCACTTATTTTTCTGCAGGCAAGATCTGAGTAATATTTTGTTCACGATGGACAATACGGACCTCTATTCCGAACTTCTCATGGATGTGCTCGGCAAGGTGCTGGGCAGAATAGACACTACGGTGCTGACCACCCGTACAACCGAAACAGAACATCAGCGAAGTAAAGCCGCGCTGGATATAGCGGCGCACATGAGCGTCAGCCAGTTTATAGACATTATCGAGGAAGGTAAGTATCTCACCGTCATCTTCAAGGAAACGAATAACTGGCTCATCAAGGCCCGTCAATTGTTTGTACGGCTCATAACGACCGGGGTTATGGGTACTACGGCAATCGAACACATAACCTCCACCATTACCACTCTCATCCTCTGGAATACCTTTGGTAAAAGAGAAACTGAAAACCCTGACCACCAACGGACCCTGCGCATCGTATTTTGAGAAAGTGGCAGGGCCATCCTGTGGATGGGCTTTATAGGGATTCAGATCCGTGGTCTTATAACCATCCGCACGAATGGCGGTAGCCTCAATTTGTTGGAACTGCGGTAACTCGGTAAGTTGGCGCAGGATCTCCATCAAATAGGGATAATGGAAAGTCGTGGAACTGGCAAGCAGTTCACGGAGGTTCTGGATGGCAGGTGGAATGGACTCAATGAAGTGCTTCTTCTGCTCGAAGTAGCCACGGAAACCATAAGCACCCAGCACCTGTAAGGTACGGAAGAGCACAAACAACGCCAGGCGATTGGCAAAATGCCTGACGGGCGGTACCTCGATATAATTCTTCAGTGAGTTATAATATTCATAGATCAGTTCACGACGCAGTTTGTGTGGATAGCGTGCCGAGGCCTGCCAGAGGAAAGAAGCCAGGTCGTAGTAATAGGGTCCTTTCCGGCCACCCTGATAGTCGATGAAGAAAGGATTGCCGTCGTGGTCAAGCATCACATTGCGAGCCTGGAAGTCACGATAGAGGAAACTCTCCACGGCTGGGGAATTGACATCACCGTCAACAAGGTATTCGTCTGTCGTCAAGTCTTTCGCAAACAGGCGGAAATCGGCTTCAAGTTTTAGTTCATGGAAGTCGAGCTCGGTGGCTTTCAGGAAACAGTACTTGAAATAATTCATGTCGAAAAGCACCGAATCGACATCAAACTCCGCCTGCGGATAACAGTTGGAGAAGTCCAGTTCCCTCGCCCCGCGGATCTGGATATTCGGCAGTTCACGGATGGTACGCTTCAGCAGTTCCTGTTCCTTGAGGGTATATCGTCCTCCCGCTTCACGTCCGCCACGGATAGCATCAAAAAGTGAGATGCTGCCCAGATCCGTCTGGAGATACCGCAACTGGTCATCACTGGTTGCTAAGATCTTTGGCACAGGGAGTTTCCGCTGGCTAAAATGCTCCGTCAGATAGATAAAAGCATGATCCTCATCACGACTGGTGCCGATGACACCAATGACAGTCTGACCCTGACTGTCAGTCAGACGATAGTACGTGCGGTTGCTGCCGCCCCCCGGAATCAGCTGAACGTTGGCTGGTTCAGCACCTTTCCATTGCCTATAGAGATCCAATAGTTTCTGCATACCTTATCATTATGCCTGCAAAGTTAGGCAAAAAAGATGAAACCCGCAAATAAATACACAAAAAAAACCGGCTGCCCTACGACAGCCGGTTTAAATATGGGTTTTATTACATCATGCCTCCCATGCCTGGGGCACCACCCATCGGCATGGCGGGTTCCTTCTCAGGTTTATCGACTATCAGGCACTCCGTTGTCAGGAACATACCTGCGATAGAAGCAGCGTTCTCCAGAGCGACACGAGCCACCTTGGCAGGATCAATGACACCTGCCTCACGCAGATCCTCATAGACATCGGTACGGGCATTGAAACCATAGTCACCCTTACCCTCACGAACCTTCTGAACAACCACTGCACCCTCGGCACCGCCATTGACGGCAATCTGACGCAACGGCTCCTCGATGGCGCGGCAAATGATATTGATACCTGTCTGCTCGTCGGCATTGTCACCCTTCAGACCGGCCAAAGCCTCCTGAGCACGGATGTAGGTCGTACCACCACCGGCTACGACACCTTCCTCGATGGCAGCACGGGTAGCGCAGAGCGCATCATCGACACGATCCTTCTTCTCCTTCATCTCCACCTCAGAGTTGGCACCGACATAGAGGACTGCTACGCCACCAGCCAACTTAGCCAGACGCTCCTGCAGTTTCTCCTTATCGTATGAAGAGGTAGTCACCTCGATCTCCTTCTTAATCTGGGCGATACGATCCTGGATGGCTTGCTTCTCACCAGCACCGTTCACGATGGTGGTATTGTCCTTAGACACAGTCACCTTGTCACAGGTACCCAGCATCTCAAGTGTAGCCTGTTCCAGTTTCAGGCCCTTCTCTTCACTGATGACGACACCACCAGTCAGGGTAGCGATATCCTCGAGCATAGCCTTACGACGGTCGCCGAATCCAGGAGCCTTCACAGCACAGATCTTCAAGCCGCCACGCAGACGGTTCACGACCAGTGTGGTCAGTGCCTCAGAATCGACATCCTCAGCAATCACGAGCAAGGGGCGTCCGCTCTCAGCAGCAGGCTGCAGGATGGGCAGGAAATCCTTGATGTTTGAGATCTTCTTGTCATAGATAAGAATGTACGGATTCTCCATCACGCACTCCATCTTCTCACTGTCAGTGATGAAGTAGGCTGACAGATAACCACGGTCGAATTGCATACCCTCGACCACACCGATGTGCGTATCGCGGCTCTTGCTCTCCTCGATGGTGATGACACCATCCTTGCTGACCTTACGCATAGCCTCAGCCAGCAACTCACCGATCTCCTTATCGTTGTTGGCAGACACAGTAGCCACCTGCTCGATCTTATCGTAGTTGTCACCCACCTGTTCAGCACTCTTGGCGATATGCTCAGTGACAGCCTTTACAGCCTTGTCAATACCACGCTTCAGATCCATCGGATTGGCACCAGCAGTCACATTCTTCAGACCCTCGGCAACGATAGCCTGAGCCAGAATGGTAGCAGTGGTGGTACCATCACCGGCATCATCACCGGTCTTGGAGGCGACACTCTTCACGAGTTGTGCACCAGTATTCTCAAACTTGTCCTCAAGTTCAATCTCCTTAGCGACAGTCACACCGTCCTTGGTGATCTGAGGAGCACCAAACTTCTTCTCGATAACCACGTTGCGTCCTTTCGGACCGAGGGTTACCTTCACTGCGTTAGCCAACTGATCAACGCCCTGCTTCAGCAAGTCGCGGGCCTCAATATTAAATTTAATATCTTTTGCCATAACTAGATTAAGAATTAAGAATTAATAATTTGATTACTTTTCGATGACGGCGAGCACATCACTCTGGCGCATCATCAGATACTTAGTACCCTCAAACTCGAGTTCTGTGCCAGAGTACTTGCCATAAAGCACTTCGTCACCCTCTTTCAGAATCATTTCCTCGTCTTTTGTTCCCTTACCTGTGGCAACAATCTTGCCGTGAAGGGGTTTCTCCTTAGCGGTGTCAGGAATAATAATACCGCCGATCTTCTCTTCTGCAGGTGCTGGCAATACCAACACACGGTCTGCTAATGGTTTGATGTTCATAATAACTTAATTTATATTTGAATTATACCTTATTATTATAATATAGGAGAAGGTTTTCCAACCACTCCGCCTATCTTTCAGCCAAAACCGTGCCAAGCACGAACGATGTGACAACTTGTCAGAAACGCAAATTATTCTCAGAATATTTTGTCATATTAGAAAAAAGCACTATCTTTGCCATCTGAAATACATATAATAATAAATAAGGTATATGAAACAGTTTTTCAAAATGACGCTTGCCACCATCTGTGGTATTGCTATCTTCATCACATTGATGGTACTTTTTTTCGTCATCTCACTAGTCGGTATGATTGCCAGCGACTCGGCATCAACCAAGGTTAAGGACAACTCTGTATTTGTCATCAAGATGGACGGCACCATCAGTGAACGTGCAGAAGAGGGAACACCATTCGACGCCCTCTTAGGTATGGGCGACATGAGTGCCATGGGTCTCGACGACCTGATTGCCAGCATCCGCAAGGCAAAGGATAACGAAGACATCAAGGGTATCTACTTAGAGGGGGGAACCACCAGTTTCGATGCACCTGCCACTGCCCAGCAACTGCGTGATGTGCTGAAAGAGTTCAAGCAGAGCGGTAAGTGGATTGTGGCGTACGCCGACCAATATATGCAAGCATCCTATTATGTGGCTAGCGTTGCGGATAAGATTTACTTAAACGATCATGGCATGATCGACTTCAAGGGTCTCGGCGGAAAGGGCGAGTATATGAAAGGCCTGTACGACAAACTCGGCATCAAGTATCAAGTTGCCAAAGTAGGTAAATACAAGAGTTATGTGGAGAGTAACACCCTGACGGGCATGAGCGAATACGACCGTGAACAGCGTGAGGCATATCTGAACGGCATCTGGAACTATTGGCTGAAGGAGATTGCCGAGGGTCGTAAGGTAAAAGCCGAAGACCTGAATCAGTTGGCTAACGACAGCATTATGGCCTTTGCCAATGCCCAGGACTACGTTAAGGCCAAACTCATTGACAAAATCATGTTCCCCGAGGAGATCAAATCAGAAATCAAGAATCTCCTGAAACTCGACAAGGATGATGAGATTCCACAACTGACACTCTCGGACATGCTCAACGTCAAGTCGAAGAAAGAGAATGACGGTGAAAAGATTGCCATCTACTATGCTTATGGCAATATTGTCGATAGTGAAGCCATGAACCTATTGAGTGGCGGCGGACACAGCATCGTGGGCAGGACTACGGCAGAGGATCTGCGCAAGTTGGCTGATGACGACGACGTGAAGGCCGTCGTGTTCCGCGTAAACTCGGGTGGTGGCAGCGCTGTGGCCTCTGAGCAGATCCGCCACGCCCTCAAACTGCTGAAGGAGAAGAAACCTCTAGTGGTATCTATGGGTGGTATGGCAGCCTCTGGCGGTTACTGGATTAGTTCTCCAGCCAACTATATCTTCGCTGAACCCACCACCATCACTGGCAGCATCGGTATCTTCGGACTGATACCCAACTTCAGCGGACTGGTTACCGACAAACTTGGCATAAACTTCGACGGTGTGACTACCAACAAGTTTACTGATTATGAGACAGACCTCATCCTTGGCAAGAACAACGACGAGATTATGAAGCACATGCAGACATACATCGACAAGGGTTATCAGGACTTCCTCAACATCGTGTCAGAAGGTCGTGGAATGAAACCTGCTCAGGTCGATTCCATCGGACAAGGTCGTGTATGGCTCGCCACCGATGCCATCAACATCAAACTCGTAGATAAACTTGGCAGTCTTGATGACGCCGTGAAGAAGGCAGCCGAACTTGCAAAACTCGACGAATACTACACCAGTCCTTATCCCGGCAAAGGCAGTTGGATGGATCAGTTCCTGCCCAAGGAGAACAAAGGCACTTATCTCGACAGTCAGATACAGGCTGAGTTGAAGGAAATTCTCGGCGACATGTACGAGCCGTTGATGCAGATACGCAACGACATTAAGAACAACAGTCGCATCCAAGCCCGTATGCTTGACAACGTCAGAGTGAGATAAAAAAAGAGGTGAGAAGTGAGAGGTGATGAGTGATGACTTCATTAAACTGAACAAGAAACTGCTGCCACTGAGTTGGCTGTATGGCATCGGAGTGGAATTCAGGAACCTTCTCTTTGAGATGGGTATCCTGAAAAGCCACTCCTATAAGACTCCCGTCATCTCCGTTGGCAATATCACCGTAGGCGGCACAGGTAAGACCCCCCACGTGGAATACCTCATCAGACTACTGAAAGGCATCACCCACGTGGCAGTACTGAGCCGTGGCTATAAACGGAAAAGCAAAGGTTTCCTGCTGGCGACCACCGACACTCCCTTAAGTGATATCGGTGACGAGCCTTATCAAATCAAGCAGAAATATCCAGAGATAGACGTTGCCGTTGACAAGAAACGGACAAGAGGCATTGAAAACCTGATCAGTGGAAAATGTACCCAGAAAGAAGTTGACGCCATCCTGTTGGACGATGCATTCCAGCACAGGCATGTGAAACCCGGGCTCAACATCCTCCTCGTCGATTACCATCGTCTGATCATCTACGACAAACTACTCCCTGCAGGAAGACTGCGCGAACCTGTCAAAGGGAAAAACAGGGCCGATATTGTCATCGTCACGAAATGCCCCACGACACTCAACCCGATGGAGTTCAGGGTGCTGACAAAACAAATGAATCTGTATCCCTACCAGCAACTCTTCTTCACTACCATCTGTTATGAGCCTATGCGCCCGCTGTTCGAAGGCACTGAGAGAATAGTGAGACTGGAGGAACTGAAAGACAAGAACGTCCTGCTCTTGACAGGCATAGCCTCGCCGAAACAAATATACTATGACCTGAAGCCGCATGCAAACAGTCTGCAGCCGCTCAGGTACGGCGATCATCATAATTTCAAGAAAAAGGATATCATAAGGATCAATGCAGAGTTTGACGCCCTACCCTCACCAAAACTGATTGTCACTACTGAGAAAGATGCCGTCAGACTAAAAGACATGGAGGGGTTGAGTCCTGAAGCAAGGCAGAACCTTTATGTGTTACCCATCAGTATCAAATTCATGCTTCAAGGAGATGAATCGTTTAACGAAAAAATCATAGGTTATGTACGCAAAAATTCAAGAAACAGCATCCTGGCTAAAGACACGGATGACCACAAGTCCAAAGACAGCCATCGTTCTGGGAACGGGCCTCGGACAATTAGCTTCAGAAATAACTGACGCACTGGAGATACCCTATTCTGAAATCCCCAACTTCCCCATATCAACGGTGGAAGGTCACTCTGGGAAACTAATCTTCGGTAAACTGGGCGGGGTAGATATCATCGCTATGAAAGGACGCTTCCACTATTATGAGGGCTACTCGATGAAAGAAGTGACCTTCCCCGTCCGTGTGATGTATGAACTGGGCATCAAGACACTCTTCGTCAGCAATGCTGCCGGTGGCATGAACCCAGGCTTCAAGATTGGCGACCTGATGGTCATCACCGATCATATCAACTTCTTCCCTGAGCATCCGCTGCGTGGCAAGAACTTCCCCACAGGTCCCCGCTTCCCTGATATGCATGAGACCTATGACCAGTCGCTCATCAAACTGGCCAGTGAGATTGCACGCGAGAAGAAGATTCGCCTACAGTATGGTGTATATATGGGCGTTCAGGGTCCCACCTTCGAGACACCTGCCGAATATAAGATGTATCGCATCCTCGGTGGCGACACCGTAGGCATGAGTACCGTGCCTGAGGTCATCGTGGCCCACCACTGCGGCATCCGCACCTTCGGCATCTCTGTGGTTACCGACTTGGGCGGCTTCGACATTCCCGTCGAGGTAAGTCACGAGGAAGTGCAGGAGGCAGCCGACAAGGCTCAGCCCATCATGACAGAGATTATGCGCGAGATGATTGTCCGCTCGGAGGCTATCGAGCACAGCAAAAAGGAAAAGTTCAATACAGACCATCCTACTGAGACTTTCAAGAAGTAATCCTTAATCCCATTTATGGAAATAGCAAAAATAGGAGAGTTCGGTCTTATTGACCGACTGACCAAAGACTTAGAAAATAAAAACGAATCAACAAAGTACGGCGTGGGCGACGACTGCGCCGTACTCCATTATCCCGATAAGGAAGTGTTGGTCACCACCGACCTGTTGATGGAAGGTGTTCACTTCGACCTGACCTATATCGACTTAAAGCACCTCGGTTATAAGTCGGCAATGGTCAACATCAGCGACGTGTTCGCCATGAACGGCACGCCCCGTCAGATCACCGTATCCCTGGCTCTCAGCAAGCGTTTCTCGGTAGAGGACGTCGAGGAATTCTACAACGGTCTGCGACTGGCCTGCGAGAAATGGAATGTCGATATTGTTGGTGGCGACACGACCTCCAGTTATACAGGACTCGCCATCAGCATTACGTGTATCGGTGAGGCCAACAAGGAGGATATCGTCTATCGCAACGGAGCCAAGAACACCGACCTCGTCTGTGTCTCTGGTGACTTAGGTGCCGCCTATATGGGACTACAACTCCTCGAACGCGAGAAAAGCGTGTATTACCAGCAAGTGGAAGAAGCACGCAAGAAAAACGACAAACGTGCACTGGAAGAGTTGACCCATTTCAACCCAGACTTTGCTGGCAAGGAATACCTGTTACAACGACAATTGCAGACGGAAGCCCGTGGCGACATCATCGAGAAACTGCGCGAGGCAGGTATCCGTCCCACGGCTATGATGGATATCAGCGATGGTCTTTCATCAGAACTCCTGCATATCTGCAAGCAATCAGGTGTCGGCTGCCGTATCTACGAGAAGAACATCCCCATCGATTACCAGACTGCTGTGATGGCCGAGGAGATGAACATGAACGTCACCACCTGTGCCTTGAATGGCGGCGAGGACTATGAACTATTGTTCACCGTACCCATTGGCGACCACGAAAAGATTGAGCAGATTGACGGCATCAAACTCATCGGCCACATCACGGAAGAGAAGTTTGGCAAGGTGCTCGTCACCCGCGATAACCAGGAATTTGAACTCAAAGCACAGGGGTGGGCAAGTAATTTTTGAAAAAAGTTGGAAAAAAATTTGGTGGGTTCAAAAAAAAGCAGTACCTTTGCACCCGCAAACGAAAGGAATGCAGTTGACACAATGGTGCCTTAGCTCAGTTGGTAGAGCATCGGACTGAAAATCCGTGTGTCCCCGGTTCGATTCCTGGAGGTACCACTCCTCCTTT
>JAGCPK010000025.1 GCA_017965725.1 Prevotella sp. | reverse complement strand
GCCTGCCTCGATGTCTTCCAATAGTTGGTCGATGGCCAGTGACAAGTCTTTCTGCTGTTCCAAGAGTACATCAAGTTTAGCCTGACACTTGGCAATATGGTCTGTTGAGACATCCTTGCGCTCCACCTGTTCCTGCATGTGATAGATCTTCAGGGCGAGGATGCTCAGACGGTCAACGGCCCAGGCAGGACTCTCTGTATTGAGTCTGGCGTCAGGCAGGGGTTTCACCTGACTGTATAACTGACGGAAATAGGAGTCTATCTCTTCCACCAAGTCCGTACGGTCTTGGTTGCTCCTGTCAATGCGACGCTTCAGGGCGAGGGCTTCTACCGGGTCAATATGTGGGTCGCGAATGATATCCTCATAATGCCATTGAACAGTGTCTATCCAACATTTAAGATAGAGTTGGAATTCGATGCTCTCACGTTCATACGGGTTATGAATGGGGGTATCCACTTGATCTGTCAGATGATAGTCGGCTATCACCTGTCGGAAGATCTGATTGGCGAGTTTCGTAAACGACATTGTCAAATAATAATTTGTTTCAAGTGCAAAGCTACAGAAACTTTTTCAATTAACCAACTAATTACGGATATTTTCATCTAATTTTGCATTTTATTGACTGGTAACGCACACAAAAAAGACAAAAATATGCACAATTATACCCTAAATGTGCAAATTAACATCACTTTTTCCTCAAAAAGTTTGCGTAAGTGAAAGAAAATGTGTTACTTTGCACCCCGAAAGCGGCAAAATGCCGAAAATTTTCAAGATAGCAAATTCATTATTAACATTTTAAAGATTAAAAATTATGTCAGAAATTGAGAGCAAAGTAAAGGCTATTATCGTGGACAAACTGGGTGTTGATGAGGCTGAGGTAAAGCCCGAGGCAAGTTTCACAAATGATCTGGGTGCAGATTCACTGGATACCGTAGAACTCATCATGGAATTTGAGAAGGAGTTCGGTATCTCTATCCCCGACGATAAGGCTGAGAAGATTGGTACAGTAGGTGACGCTATCGCTTATATCGAGGAGAACGCAAAATAAATCACGTTGATAACATAATGGTTGTTTCGTACCCCGAAGCAACCATTATGCTTTAATTTTAGCTTATGGAATTAAAAAGAGTTGTTGTAACAGGTCTTGGCGCAGTGACGCCAGTTGGCAACACTCCTGATGAGATGTGGAAGAACCTTCTCAACGGAGTAAGTGGTGCCGCACCTATTACACTTTTCGACGCAAGTTTGTTTAAGACTCAGTTCGCCTGTGAGGTTAAGAACCTCAACGTGAACGATTATCTCGACCGCAAAGAGGCCCGTAAGATGGACCGCTACACGCAGTTGGCCATGATTGCTGCCAAACAGGCTGTTGAGGATAGCGGCATGGATCTGGAGACGGTAGATAAGAACCGTATTGGTGTGGTCTTCGGTGTCGGTATCGGTGGTATCAAGACCTTCGAAGAGGAGGTGAGTTATTATGCCAAGCACGAGGCTGACGGTCCGAAGTTCAATCCTTTCTTCATTCCGAAGATGATTGCCGACATCGCAGCCGGACAGATCTCCATCGAGTATGGTTTCCACGGTCCTAACTATATCACCGCTTCCGCTTGTGCCTCTTCATCGAATGCACTGGCTGACGCCTTCAATCTGATTCGTCTGGGCAAGGCAAATGCCATCGTTGCCGGTGGTGCTGAGGCTGCCATCTGCGCCTGTGGCGTAGGCGGTTTTAATGCGATGCACGCACTCTCTACCCGCAACGATGAGCCAGAGAAGGCCAGCCGTCCGTTCAGTGCCAGTCGCGATGGATTCATCATGGCTGAGGGTTCGGGCTGTCTCATTCTTGAGGAACTGGAGCATGCCAAAGCACGTGGTGCGAAGATCTATGCTGAGATGGTTGGTGCTGGCATGAGTGCCGACGCCCATCATATCACTGCCAGTCATCCTGAGGGTCTGGGTGCCAAACTCGTGATGGAGAATGCTCTGGAGGATGCTCAGATGAAGCCAGAGGAGATCGACTACATCAATGTGCATGGTACCTCTACCCATGTGGGTGACATCTCCGAGGCCAAGGCCATCAAGGAGGTGTTTGGCGAGGCTGCCTTCAAGTTGAATATCTCTTCTACAAAGTCAATGACAGGTCACCTGCTGGGTGCCGCTGGAGCCGTTGAGGCGATGGTGACGGTACTGGCAGTGAAGAACGACATCGTTCCTCCTACCATCAACCACGAGGAGGGTGACGAGGATCCTGAGATTGACTACAACCTGAACTTCACATTCAACAAGGCGCAGAAGCGTGAGGTGCGTGCCGGACTCAGCAACACCTTCGGTTTCGGTGGCCACAATGCATGTGTCGTATTCAAGAAGTATGAGGCTTAATAACATCATTGATAGAATCAGGCTCCCTTTCCGCAAGGAGAAGGAGCTTTTTTCTTCTCTCTACGAGATACTTGGCTTCTACCCACGTCATATTGAGTACTACCGTCAGGCACTCGTCCACAAAAGCATTGGTAAGCGCAACGACAAAGGAAAGCCGCTGAACAACGAGCGATTGGAGTTCCTGGGTGATGCCATCCTTGATGCGGCTGTGGGAGATATCGTCTATCGCCACTACGAAGGCAAGCGCGAGGGATTCCTGACGAATACACGCTCGAAACTCGTTTCTCGAGAGACGCTTGGCAAACTCGCCAACGAGATGGGGCTCTCGCAACTCATCCTCTCGTCAGGCCACAGCAACTCGCACAACAGTTACGTGGGCGGCAATGCCTTTGAGGCACTGGTGGGAGCCATCTATCTGGATCGTGGCTATGATGCCTGTATGTGGTTCTGGGAGAATCGTGTGCTGGGCAAGTACATCAATCTCGACAAGGTGGCCTTCAAGGAAGTCAACTTCAAGTCGAAACTTCTGGAGTGGAGTCAGAAGAACAAGGTGCGGATGGAGTACCGTCTGATGAAACAGAAGAAGGACGATAACGGCAACCCTGTCTTCAGTTTCCTTGTGCTGCTCGAAGGCGTAGAGGGCGAGAAAGGCTCTGGCTATTCGAAGAAGGAGGCCCAGCAACTGGCATCGAAGGAGACGTTGCAGAAACTGAAGCGCGAACCACAGTTCATCGATGCCATCTTCACTGCCAAGTCAGAGCGTACGAAGATGGAGGAAGAGCCCACGATGTCCGTACCTGATCCAGAGAAGGAGCAGCAGGACTTCATTATTGTAAATGATAATGTTGAGTGTAGAACTGATAGTGTAGAACTTGCTGCCGCTATTCCTACAGAGTCTGGTGAAGGGGCGGAAGCAAACCCTCCGTTCTCAACTCTCAACTCTCAATTAGATAACGAATTCGACCTCTCCCACATCACGCACAAGGAGAAATCCCGTGAAGATATCATTGCCGAAGCCGAGGCAGCAGCCTTCGCAGAAGCCTGATTTAACCTTTATATTTATTCCCAGCGTGGGAACATTTCATTCCCAAGGTGGGAATGTTTTATTCCCACGCTGGGAATAATTTCGGAACTAATTGCTATTTTCCAGTAAACTTACCAACGAAAAGGATAACGCCCGAGGAGGCTTCGCGAATCACATAGACGAAGGGGCGGTTGGCGTGGAACGTAGCTTTGGGGTATTCTGGTGGAATAGAAGGTCCCATTTCAAATTCTTTCATCTCCGCTACTGTCACAGCCGCAGCCTCCGAGCCTTCCTCGTTCACCTTGATCTTGGCCTTCTGGCGCATCATTTCTATATAAACGGGACGTTCACACATATTAGGTATCTCAGCCTGTAGTTCATCAAAAGCCAGATAGATACCCATCTTTTGCAGGAGTCCGATAAGATTGCCGCCATCTATCTGGTCCGTATCCGAAGATGTCTCATAACGTGGTAATTTCAAATCTACCTCGTAGGGGCTGAAAGTAACGGCACTCATTGTGGCGATTCCATCCTCTATTTCACAAGAGGATCCTTCTATACCGTTTATGCCGAATGTCGCCAGATGGTTGATAACATCATCTGTGGTCTTTCCTTCTTCGGGCAGCATTACCGTCATGTTCCACATACCATTGCCATAGGGTATGTTGACAGCAGAGAAGATATCATTCTTCACATAGTTGATGAGCACGTTCTGGTGCATCAGTGGCAACTTGGTCTTGCCATTCTCTGTGGTGAAGGTCTCTTCCTTCGTGTTCTTCTGGTCGAACTTTGAGGTCCAGTCTGCCTTGAAATAGATGGCATTCAGCAAATACGATACAGCATCAGGGTCTATTTCATCCAAGATTGTGGGAATCATGTCCTTTGTCTTCTCGCTGCACCAGTCGTTGATATGATCGAGTGTCTCTGGTGCATTGAAATCGAGTGCTTCGGCTTTGGCATCATAGTAGGTCTGCATATCCTGTTCGAACTGTGGCTTTAGCGTGTATTCCTTGTTAAGGAAGATGGCGTTGGCAATGTTCAGCGTCACTTTCTCATCTACTTTTGGCAGATTGTCAATCAGATTCTTGCAGTAGTCGTTCACAGCCTGAATACCTCCCTCGTGGAAGCCAAGCGTCTGTTCCAATTCCTGTTCTGTCTGGCCTGTGGCCGCATCATTTACCATCCCCAACACGTAGGTGATGCTCAGTGGCGAGTAGATGAAACTCTTGCCGCTTTGGTCTGTCTCATTCACCGTTTGCAGGAAGTTCAGCGTAAATTGGTTGTTGTCGTTGGCAAATACCATCTGTGCCTCTGTCAACTGAATCGGCTTTGCCTCCGACAGCATGTTCACCACCTTCTTGACTTCACCAAGATCAACAATTTCATCCTCATCAGATGAGGAACACGACAGCATCGCACCACTCAGCACAATGGCTGCTAATAATAAACTTTTCTTCATATTATGTTAGTATTTATTTGCGACTAAATCTTAGATATAGGCTATTGTCACTCCCATCA
This sequence comes from Prevotella sp., assembly GCA_017965725.1. GTDB lineage: Bacteria > Bacteroidota > Bacteroidia > Bacteroidales > Bacteroidaceae > Prevotella. Next base: position 3,150 of record JAGCPK010000025.1, on the reverse strand, counting down.
ACAGGAATCTCATCCCATTCCATCCTGTCTTTCGAGAAATTAACTATTATGTATTCAAAGGTAATCTGACCATAATAGGATTCAATATTCGTGAGATGCAGGGTGATGTGGTTCCCTTCGATTTCGTATCTGAAGGTTTTTGTGCCAAAAGGACATGTGCCAGTGCCATCAGCATTGAAAGTGAAATTCCACATGTCGCATGTGTCTCCGTAGTTGGGATTCTTACTTTGATGACTCGCCTCCCATTCTCCAACAATCTGTTTCTGATTGGCAACAATGTTATCATCATCACTACTGCCTTCTGGTTTGTCTGTTTTCATATACACTATGTCAGTTCCTTCTTCTAACGGAGTGCCTGCATAGCCGCCAAAAGAACGAATCACCAGACGGTCTTTGGTCAGTGTCGTGACTTTGTAATACATTTCGTCGGGATCGGGGTCAGAATTCTTCGGACGATTTTGTATATTCAGCGTTCCATCGTCATCAAACCAGAAATACCCCCAGTTTCCTTCTGAATAGGTGAGTGGCCCTGAGTCGTCAGCAGAATGGACACTGTAAGTCCAATGCTTGATTTCGCCATTTGAGGCAAACAACAACCCCCATGTGCCCCACTCTTTTTCACCAGTATATTCCCAATAACCCAGGATGTTCCTGTCTTTGATGGTGATATCATCATCACTGCTGCATCCTGCCAGCATCAGCAGGAGTGCGCTTATCCAAAACAAACTCTTTTTCATCTCTGTATTTCTATTAATTTCTCAAAAAGGAATAAAATGCTTCATGCCTGTATAGATTATTTGTCCTGTATGCGCATCAATCTCAGCAGATTCATTCGTGTCGATTTCACATGGCCAACTTCCCATATACGTCGTTACTTTTATTGCAGGTCCTGTTACATAATAGACCAGTCGTTGATCGCGTCTGAATGTATCTCCCTCTACTCTGACATGATACTCTCTGGCATAAAGGCTTGCCGTCCAAGAACTCTCTATCGGCTTTTTCAAATATGCAGAGAATATTTGCAAAGCCTGATCGCCAGTAATGGCAGGCTTTTCATCAAGGTTGTCGAAGGAAATGAAATAGCCAGAGCAATGATGGATGTGCTGTTCCTTGGAATTAAAAAGGAAATGAAAAGAATACTGACCGCATAGCACAGGGACACCACGATAACATTCATTATAGAAGTCCGCTCTTCGGCTATATCCCTCATAGTCTGTGTAATACTCCACAGTATCTAATTTCAGGCTGTGATCATCATCCAGATTAAATAGTTTTCCGCTCAGTTCCTCATAAGAAGACGGAGCAGCATACAATTTTTCGATAGGATCCCCTGTATCATAGAGGGATGCCCACAAATAGCGTCCATCATCATCTATACAGACATTCCAATTGCCAAGGGTCTCAACGTTAGTCTTGCGGTTATGACTCAAATCATTACTGGAATAAAGTGGAATCATATTATTCTGCCCAATTCCTTCAGGTAAGCGATAATCATCATCGCTGCTGCCATATTCAACTTTGACTCCATTAACAATTTCATCGTCGCTGCTACATCCTGCCAGCATCAGCAGGAGTGCGCTCATCCATAAGAAAATGTTTTTTTTCATACTTGTTCGTTTTGTTTGCAAAATTACACTTTTCTGCTTATATAATTCAAAATCAGGCAAAATCTTGTATGGGAAAGAGTTAAAAAAGCATAATGCTCTTAGATTTAACCACAATTCGTGTCATGTGGATTATTGGGGGGGATTGTTTTTAGAGTCAGGATTGTTACCAAATTAGTAAAATGGTAATTTCTCGAAAGCGAAATGTTACCAAATTAATAAATATGTAATTTCCAGAAAGTGAAATATTACCAAATTATTAAAAATGTAATATTCCAAAACCAAAAAGTTACCATTTTATTAAAAAGGTAATATCTCAAGTTTAGAATGTTACGAAATTATTAAAAATGTAATATCCCAAGTTCAGAATGTTACCAAATTAATAAAATGGTCATTTTTCGAAGCAAAACAATTGTCCCCTGGAAAAAGGTTAAAGAATCATAAATAAATTCGAATCCATACAAGATTTGCGTAATTTTGGATTATAAAAATAGAGACAAGGAAAAAAATGGTCGAACAACTCGTTGAGCGCATACGTCGGAAAGACCAGGGGGCGATGAGCCAGTTCTATCAGATGTACGTCGAGGAACTTTCATCGGTCTGCTACCGTTATGTGCCTTCGAGAAACGACGCAAAGGACGTGTTGCAGAACAGTTTCGTGAAGATATTCACGAAGATGCAGACCCTCGAGTATCGCGACAAGCAGTCGTTTGAAGGCTTCCTGGTAAAGGTGGTGGTGAACGAGGCCCTCTGCTTCCTGCGAGAACGAAAACGGTTGTTGTTTGTCAAACTGGATGAAGCCCTGACAGAGGAAACAGATGATGAGGAGCCACAGCCAGAACATATTACTGCTGACGAACTGCACCAGTTGATTCGCGAACTGCCTGACGGCTATCGAACGGTGGTGAACCTCTACGTCTTCGAGGGCTATTCGCATCAGAAAATAGCTGACCTCTTAGGCATTACGCCTTCGACATCCGCCTCGCAACTCTATTACGCCAAACGACTTTTGGCAAAGAAGATTAAGGCATTAATGAATGAACGATGATGAAAGAAGACTGGACAGAACAACTAAGACGAAAATTGGAGGGACATAAGATGCCTCCCCCCGAAGGGCTCTGGGAGGATTTCTCTAAGCAGATGGGCTTCTCGTCAGAGCCTATCCGCAAACCAACTGCCATCAGACATTGGAGGTGGGCAGCGGCTGCTGCAGTCTTGGCACTGGTAGGATTCTTTGTCTTTCAAAATGATGATGATAGCGAACAGCCTCAGCAGGCCAATGCCGTCTCCCAACAGCCTATATATGAGCAACCTGTCTCTGAACAGTCCGTATCTGAGCAGCCTATATCTGAACCGTCTGACTCTGAGCACCCTGTGCCCCAGCAGTCTGCCTCTCACCCCATATTGGCCCTCGTCCAAACCCAGACAAGCAGTCGCCACGATGAAGCAAACCAACAAGAGACAACAGCAGAGCCCATCAGTGAGGAGACAGAGTCAATGCTTCCAGAGCCTGCTGTACCATCGTCATCAGAAAATCAGCAAACAG
>JAGCPK010000024.1 GCA_017965725.1 Prevotella sp. | reverse complement strand
TTTCCTCTCTCCTCTCTCCTCTTTACTTCCTGTGCCAATCTTGAGTACACGGAGGAGACTACCCGCGACGAAGCGTGGACCTACGAATATTTCGAAAATGGACTTAAGAACCTGGTGTTCGACGTTTATGCGCAGGTATATAATAATGAGTTTGAATCTAATAGTGCCTATTTCCTTGCCGGCGCGACTGATGAGGCTCAGTATGCACTGGAAACGGGAGCCGTCAACAACTATGTGAATGGCGGATGGAGTCCGGCCAATCCCTATTCAAATACCTGGACAAAGGCATATACAGCCATTGCCGATGTCAACATGTATCTGGAAAAGATTGACGAGGCAGATATCTCTGATTGGCAGTATAACCCCGATTACAGTAAATGGGTGGCTCAATTGGAGTTGTTCCCCTATGAATTGCGCTTCCTCAGAGCCTACTTCTATTTTGAATTATATAAGACGTATGGCGACGTGCCTCTGGTGACAACCACGCTGACGAATGGTCAGGCAAACACCATTGAGCGTACCTCGGCTGATCAGATTGTTAATTTCATCGTGGAGGAACTGGATGCGATTGCTCCTTATCTGCCAGAGAACTATACAACTGAGATGAATTCAGAGATTGGCCGTGCCACTCGTATTGCTGCTTATGCACTTAAGGCTCGCACGCTGCTCTATGCAGCCTCACCGCTGCACAACCCGACTGGTGACAAGACAAAATGGGCCAAGGCTGCCGAGGCATGTAAGTACATTCTCGACAATGCCTCCACATGGGGACTGAAACTTAGCACTTACGGTTCATTATGGGGACACGATGCATTCTTCAATTCGGAACTGATCTTCGGCCTCGGACGCGGTGAAAGCAATTCCTTCGAGATGGCCAACTATCCCGTTGGTGTGGAGAACGGTTCTTCGGGCAATTGTCCTACCCAGAGTCTGGTCGATCAGTACGAGTATCAAGATAATGGCGAGACCTTTGGTCAGCGCTATCCTGGCAGTATCGACCTTAGCATGGTTGATCCTTATGAAGGACTGGATCCGCGCTTTGCACTCACAGTAGTGAAGAACGGTGATGAATGGCCCAGCAACGGTGCTCAGAAGAAAACGATCGAAACATTCACCGGTGGATTCAATGCTGCTCCGAAATATGGAGCCACCCCCACAGGTTACTATCTCAAGAAGTACGTCGATGGTTCGTGTGTCACCACTGCTGATAACCAGACCACCCGCCGTCACACCTGGATCGTGTTCCGTTTGGGAGAGTTCTATCTCGACTATGCCGAGGCCGTCTTTAATGCCACTGGCAGTGCAAACGATGACACCTACGGTATGACTGCCAATGAGGCCATCAACAAGTTGCGCACACGCGCTGACATCCAGATGCCGAAATTCACCGAAGACGGTGACGAATGGGTAGCGCGCTATGAACGTGAGCGCCTTGTAGAGTTGGCTTTCGAGAACCACCGTTTCTGGGATGTACGCCGCTGGAAGAAGGGGGCCCAGTATTTTAAGACTATTCAGGTGGCAACCATCAGCCCCAGTCTGATGCTCACTCGCTCTACTGTTACCCGCCAGTGGGATGACAAGTTCAACTTCTATCCTATTCCGCAGTCGGAACTGGTAAAGAATTCCAACCTGACTCAGAACCCAGGATGGTAAGAATTGAAAAATTGAAGAATTGAAAAATTGAAGAATATGAAACATATAATCAATTATTTAGGCGCACTGCTTGCGGTGGTTCTCATTGGTACCACTTTTACAGCCTGCTCTGATGACGACGCACAAACGGCTAATGTCGGACTGGGCATTAAAACGTTCTTCCCGACGAAGGTTGTCACCAATCAGCCGATGACCATCAATGGCTCAGGTTTCAATAGCGCCAAAGAAATAGAATTCCCTGGCGGCACAAAAGTGACCAATTTCGAAATCGTCAGCGACAACATGATCAGGGTCAACGCACCGTCGGGCATTCCTGCTACAGGTGGAAAGATTGTCGTGCGCACTGACAACGATGAGGCTGAGTCACGTTTATCCCTGACATTAGGACATACCAATGTGTCGGGATACTCAAAACAGCCTGGAGAAAAAGCCACTGGTGGTGAATTAATCACTGTGTATGGTACAGACCTGGAGTTCATCAATAGTGTTGAACTGCTTGATGCTGATGGTGAAACGCAGTTAATAGACCATAAGGATTTCTATCGTAAAGGAACCAGCAATCTTGTCTTCCGTGTTCCGCAGAAGAACATCTTCAAAGGCACTTTCGCAGGTATTCTTCATACCTACGACGGACAGAGTATTACGATGCCAGAACTGGCCTACGAACCAGGTGCCGATGATGGCCACTGGGAGACTGTAAAGACACCGATCTGGACAAATGGTGGAACACTCGGTGAAATCAACTGGAGTAGTGACTACCGCTTCGCTTCCGAGGAAAGTAAGACAGGTGAGGAGTGCTATGCTGTTCCTATGGATATTTGGAGCAAGATGAAGGCTGAGACCTTCTTCATAACCATTAAGGGTGACAATCCTCAGGTTCGCATCACGACCGGCTGGTGGAGCACCAACCTGACCGCTGATGACATCATGCCTGGCAATGAACTGCTCACCGACAACGGTGACGGCACATGGACTGTTGAAATCACCTTGGGCAATTCCGCAGACCTTCTTGGTCTTGTAGATGAACAGCATCTGCTCTTCACAGGTAGTGGATACACTGTAGAAGAAATCTACTTTGCTGAGGAGGTTTGGGTTCCCGGCGGAGGCGGTGAACAGGAAGTGAAGGTTCCCGTATGGACGAATGGCGGCACACTTGGTGAGATCAACTGGAGTGGTGACTACCGCTTTGCTTCCGAGGAGAGTAAGACTGGTGAGGAGTGCTATGCTATTCCTATGGATGTATGGAATAAGATGAAGGCTGAAACCTTCTATGTGACCGTTAAGGGTGACAGTCCTCAAATCCGCGTCACGACTGGCTGGTGGAGCACCAACCTGACCGCTGATGATATCATGTCGGGTAATGAACTACTCGAAGACAACGGTGACGGTACATGGAAACTTACTGTCAATCTGGGTTCTTCCGCCGACCTTCTTGGTCTTGTAGATGAACAGCATCTGCTCTTCACAGGTAGTGGATACACCGTAGAGGAAATCTACTTCATCGAAATGGTTTCCGGAGGTGGCGGAGCCGATGAAGTGGTTATCTGGCAGGGTGACGGATCTGCAGGTGCAGTCAGTTGGAACGGCACCTACCGCTTCTCTAATGCAGAGAGTACTACCGGTGAGGAAATCTATGCCATTCCAATGGATCAATGGGAGATTATCAGGACAAAGACCTTCTACCTCGATCTTGAGGGTGAAGACCCGCAGATTCGTGTGACCACCGGCTGGTGGAGCACCAACCTGACAGCCGATGACATCCAGCCCGGTAATGAATTGCTCAAAGACAATGGAAACGGCACATGGACGCTTGAAGTCAATCTGAGCGGTGCCACAGACCTGCTCGACCTTCTGGATGAACAGCACCTGCTCTTCACAGGCGACAGATACACACCATTGAAACTCTACTATTACAAGTAAGTAGTACTGTTATCGGTTATAAAAGAAGAGCGCTCGTTGAGCGCTCTTCTTTATTTAATGTACTTCTTTCCGTTTTGGATATAAACTCCTTTCTCTGGTTTCTGGCTTAACCGACGACCAGAGAGATCGTAGATCCTATCGTCTGACGGAGCATCCTGCTGCACCTCGTAAATGCCGGTCGATGATGAAGCGGCGACATCACTCATTGTACAGCCCCATGCCACGCTGGGACTACAAGATTCCTCCTCGCCATTTCTGTTTTTGAGTTTCACACTCTTAATTCTTACATGACCACTACTTTGTTTACACTGTAGAGTTATACCAGTGATAGTACCCATATTGGCAGCAAAAGCCAATGTGCTTTCGGCAGAAGTTATATCTCTGGTAAATCCATTGGAATATTTCGAACAACTGACTTTCCACTGTAACAATCCAGAAACCGGAGCATCTTCAAGTTCTAAAACCACACTACTATAATCGGCTGACGTGAAACTACTACCCTTGTATAGATTAAACTCTCCCCATTGTTGGTTAAAATCAACGGTACAAGAAATACTGAAATCCTTGGCATCGGGCAGAACAGGATTGAAACTGCTTCCGTGATAGGCCTGGAGTATGGTCTTTGCCAGATCTGGTTGCGAGAAGGCTGGGAAGAAACGCGCCATACCATTGGAAAGCCCCATCCAGTAGAAGGAGCCTATATTATTTGCCTTGCACTGCTGAACGAGATACTCACAGAACTGGAACATCAGATCACGGCGCGCATCATAGTCTGTGACATCGGCATCAACATTACTCGTACCCCATTCGCCGAGGATAACCGGTCCTCCCTTACTGACAAGATGGGTATTCCAAGCACTGATCATTTCGTCGATTTCACCCTTGATACTGGCAATAGTACGATTCTTATCACCATCTACCAGAGAAGGATAGGCATGTACCTGAAAAATAACATGTCCTTCGCCTGCGGCATCCGTAGGGTATTTCATCTCCTTCAGAGGATCCTTCAGATGCTGATTCCAAGTGCCACCGCCACTGCAACTTCCATACGTATTAACAATCAGGTTACGCTGAGCATTGTTACCGCCAGTGGCTCTCACCGTCGTTACGAAGCTCTGGGCATAACTGTTGATGGCATTATAAGCGGAAGCAGCATCAGAGGCATTGTATTTTGCTGGTGAGGAAAACGATGCGAAACACCAGGAACTGTACTTGTCGAGCATCTCATTATAACTTTCAAAAAGCAGATGCTCGTCGTAATCCTTGAATTCCTCGGCAATCTGCCGCCAAAGATACTCATAACGGTCCTTGTTCTGCGCATAATTGGCTTCGTCAGCCTTGATCCACGACTTGAAACTGTTGCCATCAGCACCTGTATCGTGATGTACATTGATGATACAATACATACCCTGATTCATCACATAATCGACCACCTCATGCACACGTGCCATCCAGGCAGCGTCCACCTTTCCGTCCTTATCCATGTGGTTATACCAGGTAACAGGCACGCGGATGGCTCCGAAGCCAGCCTCTTTCATCATCTTCAACAACTCGGGTTTGGTGGGATACTGTCCCCAGCATGTCTCCGACTCCAGACCCTGTTGCCCCCAGTACGCATCACTTGTGATGTCTGATGTCACGGACTGGTTGTTGGCCTCGAGGGTATTACCCATGTTCCAGCCCACTCCCATATTCTTCACGGCATCAGTAGCCGTTTCGAAATCAACAGCCTCAGTATGGAAAGCAACCATAAGAAGCATACCTGTCATTAATGTTTTTAGTTTTCCCATATCATTATTGTTTAGAATTGTTTTATATGACTTTGCAAAGATAATCATTATTTTCGAATTGCCAAAGTTTTCGGGCAATTATTGTAGTTTGACCGTATTTTTGCCGACCTTTAGGAGATAGAGTGTTTCTTTGTGGGCGGCAACGACTTTTCGTCCTTAACTCATCTAATGCAGGGAGAACGTTTTTGTAACGGGGCCTTTGTAAGTGTTGATGCTGATTTTGACAGAGTCGGCATCAATTTGTGATGTCAGGATACTGGCATAGACCTGAGTAGAGTAATATTCCGGAACACCTGCCTGATCATGATAAAGTCGTAGATAACTGGTGCGGGTGGCATCTGGATTGGTCATAATGGTATCCT
>JAGCPK010000023.1 GCA_017965725.1 Prevotella sp. | reverse complement strand
CGCCGACCTGGGTGTGAAACTGAAGTTCTGGAAGATCGAGATCGCAGAGTGGAACACGACCTTCAACCTGGTCAAGGAGAAGACCCTCTGGTCGTACACCTACCCGCAGGACATGGATAAGAAGAAGGACGATCCCGTCACGAAGGTGCTCGACATCGCCACAGAGGCCATCAAGGCCGCACAGGAAGTGCAAAAGGGAAGCCTTCAGTAAGAAGTAAAGCAAAGACAGACAATCGCTATCCTTTCTGACAATCCTTTGGGGGGCCATAAGCCCCCCTTTTTGTCGTTCATGCCATAAGAACTCACTGTCCTGTTATCTTTTTCCCTCCGACAATGTTTACACCGCGTTGGAGGGTATCGAGACGCTGGCCCTGCAGGTTGTAGATGGCGGCTGGCTGCGAGGACGGCTCGGAAAGACTGGCTTCCCTGACAGCCGTCGGCACATCCTCTATGGCTTCGTACTCTGCCATGGCATTGCCCATGAGTGTGTCAAGGTCGGCAAGACGGTAGAGACCGTCGCTGTTGGCGGTCAGCCCCTTTATCGTAACAGGAAGCACCATCGGCGGCACATTGAGTGAGAGTAGGGGGCGACCCTGCAACTGACTGACGGCCTGATAAACAAGGTTCAAAGCGATATAGTCGTCTGAACCATCGCTCCACTTCTCGAACACGAGTTTTGAGCCGATGGGCGTACGTCGCTCCAGTGCGTTCTCTGTCTCAGGGAATACAAGGCCAAGGGCGGCACTGATGCTCGCCAGATTGGAATCGTGACCACAGAGGAACATGAACTTGCGGTCGCTTCGGTTCAGTTCCTCACGGATGCGGCTCACCAGCGGATAGGCCAGGTTGACGGCGGCACTGTGGGTGGTGAAGAGCAAACCGTCATAGACCTCCTTGACAGCACAAATGGCGCGCCACTGCTCGATGGTCAGTTCATGGCCGAAGGGTGCGAAATTCTCCGACTCATAGCACTGCAGCACCATGGCATCGGCCACACTGTTAGCCAGCGTATAGCCGCCCGTCATCTTCGGCTCGCTGCCCTTCTCAATCAGGAACTGTGTGTCGTGAAACCAGAACTGTGTCGTATCACCTTGTAGCGCAGCGGGCGAGTGCGCCATGTCGAGCACTTCCTCCATCAAGTCGAGCGTGGCTTTCTGGGCGGTCATCCATGCCTGCGGCCCGCCATTCAGAGACTCGATCTCGCTGAGTACCTGCTGACGGTAGGTGTCGTTCATCTTCGTGAACTGTGGCGTAAAGACCGGATCCATCTTGTCTTCGTCTAACTTATGCGTAATCTCCACGTTGGCGAAGGGCAGGAATCCTGCAGAGAAATACTTGGCTGTGGCAAACGTGCGTTGGCGTGAGTTGGCATAAAACAGCACTTCGTCACCCTCAGGACGGTAGTTGTCAGGCAGCAGCCCTTCGCTGACCACCCATTGACGGAAGAACTGCCCCATCTCCGTCTCCAGCACACCGCCACGTAGTGACAACTGACTGCTGGGCGACGACCATGTAAACCATGTGTGTGGTGTCACACGCTGGTAGGCTGCCCCTCCTGATGACAGTGGCGAGCGGATGTTATGGCGACTCATCACCACCACCTCCTTCAGTTCATACTTCGCGTGGAAATCATCCGAGCGTTTCGTCTGTGCCAGTGCGTTCGTGCCGCACCCGATGAGGATGGCAGCGAGGATCCATAGGAATTGCTTTTTCATATTTTTATATTTATTTGAAACCTTCTGTGTCATGACAATTGTAAGATAACATTTGCAAAGATAATTAAAAAGTAACTTTTTTCGAAAAAAAAACATGATTTTTTTTTGTTTTTAAAAAAAATACGTATCTTTGTACCCAGAATGTGAATATTACGCTTACTTAACTAGACGGATAAAAATTTTTAACTAACAATCGGAATAAAATATGAGAAAATCCGTTTTACTATCCTTACTCGTCTTTTTGACGTGGTCGCTGCCGCTTGAAACATGGGCCGCAGACGACGAACTGGAAACAATCCTCCTTGATGGTGTGACATACAACGTGATTCGCACCAGCGAAGACTGGGACAAGTTTAGACAACTGGTGATCAATGCCAAGGGCAAGACGGATGTTAATGCCATCATGGATGGCGACATCAGTACGGGAAATAGTTGTGGTGACACCGACTTCCCATACAAAGGCACCTTCAATGGTAACGGTCATACACTGAATGTGGGCATCTCTGGGCCGGGTACTTTTGAAGGGCCTTTCAAGCATGCCCAGGATGCCAACATCAAGAACCTGCATGTGACGGGTACTGTCAGAGGTGATATGCATTGTTCGGGTTTGATAGGTAGTACCAATGGTAATATCAACATTGACAACTGCTGGGTGTCTGCCACCATAACCTCTATCAACAATCATCTAGGCGGCTTCATAGGTCATGGCCATAAGGCCAAGCACATCATCAACAACTGCCTTTTCGACGGAACTCTTAAGTCGGAGAAAGGGGGTAGTGATTCCTACGGAGGCTCCATTATCGGATGGGAAGGAGGTGGAACATCGAACGAAGTGTATCACTGTTTGGAGAACGGTACATACACCAACATCCGACATGCTGGAATGAACTACAACATAAGCACTGCTTACGGTGGTGGTTCCACAAACTGGAGTTACCACAACTGGACCGAGATGAAAGGCAATGTGGTGGGTTCAAAATCTAAAGAAGATCTGGTTAAGGCCTTGGGCAGCAAAAACTGGCAGGTCTTGGACGGCAAGGTCGTCCCATTGATGACGGTCTATTCGGCAGCGGATGAAGCCAGCGTTGAAACCTACGAAATCATCCCCGGTGCGGAGAGTGGCGACGAGGGAATGGTGAAGATCCCCATTTCGAGCGACACGCAGATCATCTGGTTAGAAGCCAGTTATACCGGCGAGGATGGCAACCTCAAGAAGTTGGAGCGCGTCACGTTGCCCAAGAACAGTTATTCGGGCTACATCAAACTGCCTGCCACAGAGGCTCACCGCGACCTGAACATCACGGTGAAACTGATAGTAGGCAGCACCACCAAAAAACTTACGGACAAGGATGATGTCGTGATTCACAAACCACGCATGCTGAAAGGCGATATGATGGCGCTCGAGCCGAAGTCGTTGATAACGGATGCCGGAGCCATCAAACTAAGATGGACTGTCAAGGATCTGACGGTCACAGACCTCTTGGATGGTGACCAGTTCCTCATCCAGCGCACGATGACGGGCAATCCGGAGGAATACGAGAACATCGGTTCGATGGATTTCGACAGCAAACAAGAGACCTACGAGTTCAAGGATTCGTTATTCACCTCTGGCCTCTCAGAAGACCAGATTGACAAGACGATAGGTATCCCGTTGGTACGCTACCGTGTGTTCCGTGCCTCTACGGCACAACTCTGGGGAACGGACAAGGACCCCACTGTGGCATACGTACAGCCACAGATGGCCACACTCATGCTGCTTGAGCCTACTGCAGCAAAGGCTGCATGGAGCAACGAGACGGAGCGGAAGGTGAAGGTGGAATGGAACTACAAGCCGAACGACAGCAGCCACAACTACGTGTGGGACACCCGTGCTGAGATGAAGTTGGAGATACAGACCTTCCGTCGCGACGGCTCGAAGGCCGACAGCATCGTGACCATACTCACCGAAGAGCAACTTGCGGCTTGTGCTGCCGAAGTGCAACTCACCCAATCATGTGTCACCTACAAGATGCGCCTCATCGTCGATGGCAGCAATTCGCCCATCGGAAAAGGTACGAGCGAGGTCTTTGCCGTGCTGACCAGCAAAGAAGATTACAAGAAGTATGCTAATGACATCTGGAATCATAACCAAAATCCTTCTCGCAAGGTGATTCCCAATGCCATCATGACAGCCGATATCACGTTGGATGCAGAAGAAAATGCCAAATATTATTTAGGCTATATGTATAATGGCAGCGGTAACCCCTATACCGGCAACTTCAACGGTAACGGATATTCGCTGACAGTCAACTACAATAACCGGGCATCACAGAATGTACCGAATCTGGCACCCATCATGCATGCCGCTAACGGTGCCATCATCTGTAACCTGACAACAGATGGCACCTTCTCGCCCCAGCAGAAATTCGCTGCAGGTATCGTAGGACAGGTGGACGAAGGCAATGTGTTCATCGAGAACTGCCGCTCAAGAATCAGTTTGATGAGTAATGTGGCAGGTGACGGCTCTCATGGCGGACTTGTCGGCATTGTTCAGAGCGGAGGCAATCTACGCATCAGCAACTGCCTGTTTGAAGGTACGCTCAACCTTTGCTACCGATATGTTACCAGGAACTGTGGAGGATTCGTCGGTTGGCGCGAGGTCACCCCGACCATTATCTCCAACAGTTATTTCAATGCTAAGAACGTAGCAATATATGACGACTACAAAGAATCATTCAAAACCTTCGTACGTAGCCGAAACGACGATTCCGTCCTCGGTCTCCTCGAAGACTGCCTCTACAAGGAGGCTTACGGTGTCGCCCAAGGCAAACAAAGCAACACTGCTCCCGACAACTGGTGTTGGAAGGACGGCGTGCCGGCTGTAGAGCAGAAGTCGTTTACGACACCTGTATCGGGCAGCGTGGCCGACGTAAGCCTACCTGACGGACAGTTCTACTACGAGAACCTTGGCCGTATCAACCCCACATCGCTCGACATACAAACGCTGCAGAGTTCTGTGGTGCTGTCGTGGTCCAACCTCACTGACGAACCTGTTGACTACTACGAAGTATGGCGTCGCGACTCACTGATGAATGACTCCATCTGTCTCATTACGCAACTGACCGACATGCAGTATGAGGACAAGACCACCTCACCGGTACACAACTACTTCTACTTCGTGCGTGGTGTGAACAGTTGTGAGGGAACATCTTTCAACGACACCGAGTGGAAATCAGGACACTGCGTACAGACAGGTACCGTAGAGGGCTATCTACGTTTTGCCGACGGAACAGGTATTTATGGCGAAAAGATTAATATCACCTCTCAGGATGGAACCATCCAAGTATCCGTAACGACCGACGAGAGCGGCTACTTCTACAAGAGCGGACTGCCCTACATCGACGGCACTGAGACCACCTATTCAGCCATGCCTGGTATAAACGGATACGAGAAGGGTTCGATACCAGTCACCTTCGGTACCTTACCAGGCGAGAACATCGTCAAAGGTGTGATATTCGTCGTCGAAAAGAGCGTCAAGTTCTCTGGCTATGTACAGTATGACGGCACGAGCATCCCGGTACAAGGCGTGTCATTCCTTGTGGATGGACGCGAAGTACACAACGGTACAGGCAAAGTGCTGAGCGACCACGAAGGTAAGTACTCCTTCCGCATGCTTGAGGGCGAACACTCCATCCAAGCCGTGAAAGACGGACACGTGTTCTACCAGAATGGCTTCTACCACGAAGACAAGGATACCGTGAACGTGATGTACAGCTTCACCGTTGACAAGGCGGGCATCTACTTCTACGACCAGACACGTGTGAAACTCATCGGACGTGTTGCCGGAGGTAAAGACCAAGGTGAGATTCCTTTGGGCAACTCTCTCTCGCGCAACAACCTCGGTAACGACCTCCAACTGGTACTCACCCTCGAGGGCGACAACTCGTCACGACTCGTGTGGGATATCCTCGACAGTAAGAAGAGTGTACGCGACGAAGTGTTCCATCATACCGCACACGACCAGAAACATGAATATCAGACCAAAGTACACACAACCCTGCATCGTATGGAGATCACTCCAGACGTCAATACAGGTGAGTACGAAGTACTGCTGCCACCAGTGAAGTGGAAGATACAGCAGATTACAGCGAAGGGCTATGCCACCCTGTTCCAGGATGGCAAGACTGGCGACGTCATCGACTTGACCGACTCCATCAAGCCTCATACCGACCACTATGAGGGTCTCTGGAAGAACGCTAACGGTGAAGATGTCATGAGTGTGGACGTAAACTACCACGCCCAGTACAGCCGTATTTACCATTCACCGGTTCTCATCGAATACAAGCAGACCTCCTTTGATAAGTACGATTACTTCGGTGACAAATTCTACAATGCCCGTAACCTGGCAGGCGAGAGTGATCAAGTGCCTTTGTGCTATCCTGTCAGGAAAAAGGACTGGCCAGAAGGCAGAAAAGACTCCCTCGAGGCCGTCTATACCTTCGGATACCCCGTCTTCAGCATCGAACGCTCTTATCCGTTCAAGATTTCTGCTGTAGAGAAATACTACTATAACAATGACACGAAGAACGATACCGTCGATATCGTCCGACTCTCAGGTGGCCTGGTCACCATCCACAACGGCATGGAGAGCAGCACCCATCGCGACACCTTGAGATTGGACAGCGTTGGTGAAGGCGTTTACGCCATCAAGGCCAAGCAGATACCTTACATGCTGACAGGCGACAATGCCCTGCGCACCGTCACCATGACCCTCCTGCTTGATGGAACGTACTACGAAGCCACCCCGTTGCGTGCGTATGTCCTTAATCTCGCGACGCTGCCAGGCGCCAAGGACGTGATGAGCATGGATAAACCACAACTCATCGACATCCTGCGTGACCCGCCAGGCGGTAGTTCATCGGCTAAACTCAGCAAGGGTTCAACACTGAAATATGCCTACACAGTGAACTGGTCGGTGAAGGGAGGCTTGGAACTGTCCTATACCTTCGGCGCCAAGACAACATTGTTCACGGGTGTCAGTGTCGGCATTGGTGCGGCAGCCCTGTCGGGTATTGTTCAAGGAGGCTCTGCAGGCAAGACCCTTAGTTTAGGACTCATCATCTCTGGTAACGGCAACAAGGCATGGTCGTACACCATGACGACAACAGAAGACATCTCGACCAGTTCCGACAAGACCATGGTGGGTGCCGACGCAGATGTCTATATCGGTACAGTCACTAACTTTACGATGACTCCCGCCATTGCCGTTCGTGCCATACCAGAAAGCATGTGGAAGACACTACAAGGCGAATTGAAGGCCGGACGCATGGTAGAGATAGCCACAGGTTACGATGCGAAAGGCGATACGATGCACCTGGTACGTGACGAGATACTCTCCATTGGTCCGAAGATCAAATCGACCTTTGCACACTCTCAAAAATACATCACCGACCAACTCATCCCCGGACTCCGTCAGCAGTTATATTCGCTGATGTTCACAGGTACGGCAGCAGAGGCACAGACCAAGGCCAACCAGACGGGCAAGCCTGTTTACTGGTCGTTGCGCAAAGTGGAAGACGACTATTTCGGCATGGTGAACACCACCAATGAAGACGGTACCGGTGAATACATCCGTAATGTATATGGTAAGGAAGACAGCCGCGCGAAGAGTTATGTCATCGTGTTGCCAACCACTGACGGTTATGTCGATAACGGTGAAGACCTGGTTCGCGACTTCTGTCAGAGTATGTTGGAGTGGATGGGCATGATCTATCAGAACGAGAAGGAGAAACTCACTGCAACGGAACTGGTAAAGAACTTCGATGTAGATGGCGGTGCCGGTATGAACTACAGTGAGGGGTTCAAGAGCGACTTCTCTGCGAGCGAACAGTTTAAGGCTCCTTGGCAAAGCAGTGGTTCCGTCGAGATACTGGGTTCTGCATTGAAGTTATTAGGCTCAATCCTGAAAACCGATGGAGGTGGTCCGAAAATCACTTCGCAAAACCCCAACGAAGGAACCAATGAGAAAGACAACCCCTGGTCCTTCAGCACGACATGGGCTGGTCTTAACAACGTCTTTGCCATCAACCCTGTGGCAGAATTCAATGTGGATATGCCCAACAGCAACAGCAAGACCTTCGAACGCAAAGAGAGTTTCACCATCTCGATGGACAAGCGCAGTCACCTCGACTTCGACGTCTATCGCGTGAAGACTGATGTAGATAATGTTGCTGCCGACAAGAACGGCGATCGTGACGTGTTTGTCAATGTCAACTTCGACAATCTGACGGAAGAGAGCATGAAAAAAGCCGAGAGTGCTTTGTCATTACTTACCGTAAACAACAAGAAAGAGGACATGAAGTATGCCCGCAGTTTCGTTTACCGTACCCGTGGTGGTGCTACTTGCCGACCCTACGAGGGTGAGCGCAAGACTCAGTACTATAACGAAGGTACGTTGCTCGACCAGCGTACGAAGAAGATAGAGAACCCTGTCATCAAGATGGACAAGCAGAGCATGAGCGGCGTGCCTTACGACCAGCCTGCACGTTTCAAACTCTATCTGGCAAATGAGAGCGAGGTGCCCGAGGCTACCTATCCGTTCTTCGACCTCTATCTCGACGAGACCTCTAATCCGAAGGGTGCCAAGATCATGATGGACGGTATGCCGTTAAGTGGTAATCCAAGTACCGTTCAGATTGATCCGGGACATGTGACAGAGAAGACGATTGAAGTATGGGCCAGTGAGGAATTCGACTACGAGAACCTGAAACTGAGCCTGATCTCACAAGGCGATACCAAGACCCTTCAGAGTGTAACATTTGATGTTCATTACCTGCAGACAGCAGGCGACATCGCCATCTCCACACCTGGCGACAAATGGATTATGAATACCGATGCACCGTATGAGGAAGGTAAGGGCTGGTACATGCCTGTCATCATCAGCGGATTCAACAAGAACCAGAAGAACTTTGACCACATTGAGTTCCAGTACAAGGAATCCACACGAGGTGACGACTACTGGACGAACCTTTGTGGTTACTATAATGACTCGACACTCTATGTGGCCGCAAGCGGTACGAAGGAAATGATACCTGAGAACGGCAACATCATCACCCGATTCTTCGGTGAAGGAACCGTCATGGAGAAAGCCTATGACCTGAGGGCTGTGCTCTTCTGCCGCAACGGAAACGGCTTCCTGACGAACGCATCGAAGGCGCTCACTGGTGTGAAGGACACGCGTCGTCCACAACTCTTCGGTTCACCTGAGCCGAAGGACGGCATCTTGGGAGCAGGGCAGAACATCGTGTTCAACTTCTCAGAAAACATCGAGCACAACTACTTACAGGAAACTACCAACTTCGAGGTGAAGGGTGAGACAAATGAAAACAGTATCCAAGAGGCACCTTCGCTTCAGTTCACGGGTAATGGCTATGTCCAAAGTGAGGCACGCCGAAACTTCGCCGACAAGAGTATGACGGTCGAGGTGATGATCAAACCCGACGATGTGAATGAAGAAATGCCGATCTTCTCACATGGACGTGATGGAAAGCAACTGCAGTTGTGGCTGACCAAAGAGAAACAACTTAAGGCTGTGGTGGATGATAGAGTGTTGGTAAGCGACACCGTCATCAGTTTCAAGGGCTTCCAGCGCGTAGCACTGGTACTGGACAACGAACAGAAGAAGTTGTTCCTCTACAGTAAGTATCTGAATGCCACGTTGGACAGCGTGACCTACAGTGGCTACGGACCGCTTATCTTCGGATCGACACAGCAAACGGATATCAGCAAGCGATCCTATTATAAAGGACGCATGCTGCAAGCCCGTGTATGGAGCCGCGCGATGGACATCACCCTTCTGGACACCTATGGCAACCAGTTGCTGACAGGCTATGAAATGGGATTGACTGATTATTACCCGATGAACGAGGGTAAGGGCGAATACGTTACAGACCTGGCACAGGGTGCACACTTGATGCGACACGGCGCATCATGGTCACAGCCAAGAGGTATGTCACTCTATATTGACAAAAACGAACAGAGCGATGTGAAGGGTCTGCGCCTGAAAGAAGAGTTCTTCAAGCGCAGTAGCGAACAGGACTATACCCTGATGTTCTGGTTCAAGACAAATTCGTCGGGTCGCGGTACATTACTGTGTAACGGTTCCGGTTACAAGACCGACGTGGATGCCAAAGACAAATTCTTCATCGGATTCGAAGGACAGACACTGAAATATCGCACCAACGGAAATGAATATGCATTGGGTGACATCTTCGGCGACGACGAGTGGCACCACTATGCGATGACTGTGAATCGCGCCCATCAGGTGGCTACCATCTATGTGGACAACGACATGAAGGCCCAGTTTGCTACCGACTCGCTCGGAGGTATGACGGGTAAGTTCTACTTAGGCAACATGGTATGGCAGGATGAGGGCGTCAACAATGACGTGGTACAACAAAAGAATCCTCTGACGGGTTATCTCGACGGTATTGCCGTATTCGAACAGGCACTACCTGTCTCGCTCATCAAACGCTATACTGACAAGGCACTTGGAGGATCAGAGAAGGGTCTCATCACCTATATCGGATTCGACCGGCAGGAGCGTCAGAAGAATGGCGATATCACCCTGCAGCCATACGTGCTGAACATGAAGATACAATACGACCCCAATGGCAAGCCAACTGAGGTGCACGACAGCGTATTCGTCAATCCCATCGCCGACATCAAGAAGCGCGTCAACCAAAACGTTGGTGCTCCCATGCAGGCCTATGAAGAACTGCGAAACCTGAACTTCAGTTTCGTTGGACGTAACAACCAGTTACTGGTAAACATCGACGAACTGGATAGTCGCATCAACAAGCGTACGGTTTATGTCACGGTGAACAACATCCCAGACTTGAACGGAAACTACACCGCTTCGCCATCTACAATGGCTGTCTTCATCGACCGTAATCCACTACGATGGGAAAAGAAGACATTTAAGACTGTCCTGGCACCTGATTATTATGATTATGAGTTCGACATCAACATCATCAACAACAGTGGTGCAGCACATACTTATAAGGTGGAGAAGTTGCCGAAGTGGCTCAGCGTGAACACCCAGACAGATGTCATTGACCCGCTGAGTGAGCATACGCTGACATTTACCATCAGCAAAGACATCAACGCCGGAACCTATGATGACATCATCTACCTTGCCGACGAGAACGGACTCTACGAACCGCTCGCGTTGAACATTACCGTAGAGGGAATACAACCCGAATGGGTGGTGGATGACAACATAATGCAGTTCTCAATGAATATCGTGGCACGTGTACAGATAGGCGATGATATCGTCACTGACTCACGCGATATCGTGGGCGTCTTCGACACTAAAGGTCGCTGCATGGGTGTTGGAAATGTCAACTATGATTCACATTCATCCGAGAGTCTGGTTTACCTGACTGTCTGCGATAGTGTGACGACATCAAGTACACTGAAATTCAAACTGTGGCACTACGAGACAGGCAAGATGATGGTGCTTAAACCATCGAAGGACGTTAAATTCCAGCCTGAAACCCTCGAGGGAAGTACCAAGAATCCTATCGTGCTGAGGGCTTACGATCAGTATATACAGAGTATCCCATTGTGGCCAGGTTGGAACTGGATTTCCTTGAATGTGCTCAACGACGACTATTATTATGTCAAGGATCTGCTGAACATGTTTACATGGAAGGATGGTGATATGCTGTCCGACGAGACCAAGAATATCTCATTGCTCTATCAGGATGGACAATGGGTATCTAATAAGGGCTCTAGACAACTTGACGACCTCCACCTCAACGTCGGTCATAGTTACCGTGTGAAGGTAAGCGATTACACCATCGTAGAATTGGAAGGCAGTGCTGTGAAGGATGAGGAAGATCGTATCATTACCGTGCAGAATGGATGGAACAGCATCGGTTATACACCGCTCGTGAACCTGCCGATATCGACTGCACTCGCCGACTATCTGGAAGAAGCCAAGGACGGTGATGTGGTGAAGAATAAGACTTCATTTGCGATGTTCTCTGAAGGTGCTAATAACTCACGCGGATGGAAAGGTAATCTGCAGTACATGAAACCGGGCGAAGGATACATGCTCTATCGCCAGGGTAAAGAACCTGCTACATTCACCTATCCATACCATGAAGCGAATGCTACCTTCTTTGAGGGAACCATTACAGCCAAGCGGGCTCCGATGGCTGAGAGTTATGCCGACAACATGGTGATGACTGCCACTGCAGAAGGCGTCGAACTGCAGCAGGGCGACAAACTGATTGCCTTTGCTGATGGAGGAATCGTCGGCGAGACTGAACTCTTGACACTCGACTCCAAGGAGATGTTCTTCCTGACCATTGCTGGCGAAAAGGCAACTCCTGTTTCGTTCGCCATCGAACGTGAAGGCGACATCATCGCGTCCACGAACGATGTCCTGACTTACCAGAAGAACGGAGTCAGTGGAACCCTCGAGATACCAACCAAGATCAATTTCGCAGATAGCGAAACTCTGCTACAGGGTTGGTACACACTGCAGGGTCTTAAACTCAACAAGCGTCCTACTAAACGCGGCGTGTATATTATGAATGGGAAAAAGGTAATCATTAAATAGGTGACATGACATGAAATACATCAATATGATAACAATGGCAAACAAATTACAGAAGTATATGAGCCCCTCCATCATTGGGAGGGGCATGGGGGTGGGGCTTCTCCTTCTCTTATCTCTCCTCTGTGGTTGCTCATCCGACGACGACGATCCGCTCAAGGACACTCGACCAACGTTCATGACGGCAGAACGTCCCAACTGGAAGATCGATTGGTCTTCGAATGATGATCGTCCTGACTGGCAAGAACCGGATCCTACGAAGTTTGAATGTAGCATGGATTTGGTGGTCTTTTTGGACGATGATTATCTGCCGTATTCTTCCGATAATGATATGCTGGCAGTATTCATCAACGACGAATGTCGATGTGTGAGTTACCGTAATGTCATGAATGACGGAGGAGTGACCTACCTCTTACACATCAAGGGAAGTAGCGAAGAGGTCGGAAAATCGATGGAACTGCGCTACTATTGTGAGAACTTGCACTACATGAGCATTCCCCAATGGTCGCCTCTGTTTGAGCCCAATAACCTGATGGCCAGTGTCTATCAACTGATATTACGGCCAGAAGACGGTAGTAAAAAGTATCCTCATTGTACCTCCGTTTTCATCCAACACAAAAACGAACTGCCGTTCGTCATTGACGCGAACGACAAATTGGGCATCTTCAGTGGCGACGAATGCGTTGGTGTAGGTGAACCAGATCTCTATGATGAATCTATTTGGCGGATAGAAGCCTATAGTAACGACATGACGAAACCGGTACAGTTCCGCTACTATAGTGTCGATATGGGCGGCGTTTACATCTTCCCCATGTCTATCCCACTGAATGGAAACTTTATCATGGTCGACGTACTGTTCTAACTATTTGCAGTCCTAATCGTTCAACGCTAAAAAGATGTATAGAAATTGATGAGAGTGGTGAGGGCCTGTTGGCAGACGGGACAGAAGTCGGGCTCCTCGTTGGTACGCATGCGACAGTTCTCGCAACCGCGCCAGACACCTTTCTCTAAGTAGCCGCCGCCTTCGACGAGGCCAGCCTTGCCTTCCTTGATGAGGTTCTCCCATTTGATGAAGGCGGTGGCCTTCGTGGTGAGGTTGGGCTCCCACGGCTCTGTATCGTCAAAATACATTGGGTCGTCGTTGCCATAAGCGTACTCGTCGCCAAGGCCTCCGAAGGAATGGCCGAACTCATGCACCACGACTGGCAGGAATTGCCTGCCACCTGTATAACTGAGGTTGTAGGAGTTGTAGATACCGCCACCGCCATAGTGCTCAGTATTGACTAATATAATAATGTGTTCGTAGGGTGTGCCTGCCAGCACGTCGTGGAGTCGTTTCAGGTGGAGGGTGGTGAGGTAGCGATCGCTATAGAAGGTGTCGAAATGGGAGCCGAGGGCGGTATTACGCCAGATGCCCTTTGAGGGCTCACTGGTGCCTGAGTCTTCGGAGGCGGACTTCAGGGCGATGATGTTGAAGCGGTCTTGCATCGACTTGAACGGCTCGTGACGGAAGAGGGAACCGATGGCTGCCCTACAGTCGTTGAGATAATGATCCATCTCGTCGGCAGTGTAGCCCTCTGCGACAAAGGCGATATGGATGCAGCGTGAGGTGTCGGCAGCCTGTTGCAGGACATCATAAGGCGTGACACTGCGCTCGCCAGCCTTGCGGATGAGGATGTCGCTGGGAACAACGGTATGGGTCAGGGAGTTGACCACCTGGTCGTGATAGTCGAAGAGTTCCACCTTGATCTCCACCAAGTCTTTCGGGAAGGGTACGAGAAACACGTTCTCGAAGGACTTCTGTACGTGCTTGGCCTCGTCGGTGGCGAGCCATTCCTGAAAGAGGGTAGAGAAGGAGTGACGGTAGATGACCACACTGTCGGTCATTGAACGCACCGTGATCTGTCCGTTGCCTCTTAACGGGAGTTCCGCCAGACGCTCCCTGCGACCATACCAGTGGGGGAGACTGACGAGTTCATCAACGTAGATCTCATGGAGGATGTCACAGCCTGCGAAGGTGTAGTCGAGGCGCAGGGTGCGGTCTTCGAAATAGTCGTCAAAACGCTGGGCGCTGACGCAGAGGGCGAAAGACCATAAGAGGCTGATAATAAACAATTTCTTCATAATTCGTGAATCAAGTCCTTTACATAACTTCTGTCCCAGTCGCGCAGGTGATGGCGCTGGTTATCGTACTGCAACAGGTCGAGGTCGATGGCGACAATGCCATCCTCGTTTTTGGTGCGTCCGAGGCGTTTCTCCATCTCTTTCAGCACCTCGCAGAGCAGACCCTCGCCAAAGGCCGTCGTGCCCTGACAGAGTTGGTTGAGGTAGGGCTCCTTGCGGATGGAAAGGATGGGCTCCGTCCAGATGGCGGAGGTGAAATGGACTTCCGTCAACAGTTGGACAAGTTGCTCTCTCGCTGCTGCAAGATTCGCCTCTTGGTTCTCGTTTGAGGCGAGACTAATAATGATATGGTGTTCCTTTTGTTTCATAACGATTGCAAAGATACGTGTTTTGATTGACAAATAGAAAGAAAATGCAATAATTTCGTGAATTTATGCTCAAATATTTGGTCAAATGAAAATAAAAGTGTAATTTCGCAGCGTTTTACGAAAACGTATTAAATTTCAAACATTCAAAATAACATTAAAATCAAAATGAAGAAGTACAACTTTAATGCCGGTCCCTCGATGCTTCCCCGCGAAGTGATAGAGAAGACCGCTCAACAGTGTCTTGATTTCAACGGCTCGGGTCTCTCTCTGATGGAGATCAGCCACCGTGCAAAGGATTTTCAGCCCGTTGTTGACGAGGCTGTGGCTCTCGTGAAGGAACTGCTTGAAGTGCCCGAGGGTTATTCAGTGATCTTCCTGGGTGGTGGTGCCAGTCTGGAGTTCTGTATGATTCCTTTTAACTTCCTGATCAAGAAGGCCGCCTACCTGAACACGGGTGTATGGGCTAAGAAGGCCATGAAGGAAGCCAAGTTGTTTGGTGAGGTAGTAGAGGTGGCTTCTTCAGCCGATGCCAACTACACCTTCATCCCCAAGGACTGGAGCGTTCCCGCTGATGCTGACTATCTGCACATCACGACGAACAACACGATCTACGGTACTGAGATTCGTAAGGACCTCGATGTGAATGTACCTCTGATTGCCGATATGTCGTCAGACATCTTCAGCCGTCCTATCGACGTGAAGAAGTACGACGCCATCTACGCTGGTGCTCAGAAGAACCTCGCTATGGCCGGTGTGACCATCGTGATCCTGAAGGATGAGAAGCTGGGCAAGGCTCCGCGTGAGATTCCTACGATGCTCGACTATCGTACACATGTTGATAAGGGTTCGATGTTCAACACACCTCCTGTGGTGCCCATCTACAGCGCCCTCGAGACTCTCCGTTGGATTAAGAAGAACGGTGGTGTGGCCGCTATGGATAAGTTGGCTCAGCAGCGTGCTGAGATCGTCTATGGCGAGATCGACCGCAACAAGATGTTCCGTGGTACTGCCAACGTTGAGGACCGTTCAGTGATGAACCTCTGCTTCGTCATGGCTGACGAGTACAAGGAGTTGGAGAAGGACTTCCTGGACTTCGCTACTTCTAAGGGTATGGTAGGTGTGAAGGGTCACCGTTCGGTTGGTGGCTTCCGCGCTTCTTGCTACAACGCCCAGACCATCGAAGGCTGCAACGCCCTCGTTGCCTGCATGAAGGAATTTGAGGCAAATCACTAAAATTGAAAAGGTAAAAAAAATGAAAGTTTTAGTTGCAACAGAGAAGCCATTCGCAGCAGCAGCCGTGAATGGTATCAAGGCAGAGATTGAGGCAGCAGGCAATGAACTCGTGCTGTTGGAGAAATATACAGAGAAGGCCCAGTTCTTGGAGGCTGTGAAAGATGCTGACGCCCTGATTATCCGTTCGGATAAGGTGGATGCTGAGGTGCTCGACGCTGCCAAGCAGTTGAAAATTGTGGTTCGTGCCGGTGCCGGTTACGACAATATCGACCTCGCCGCTGCCACCGCCCACAATGTGGTAGCAGAGAATACCCCGGGTCAGAACTCCAATGCCGTTGCCGAGTTGGTATTCGGTATGCTGGTGATGGCTGTCCGCGGTTTCTACAATGGCAAGAGCGGTAGTGAGTTGCTGGGTAAGAAACTCGGTATCCTTGCCTTCGGTAATGTAGGTCGCAATGTGGCTCGTATCGCCAAGGGCTTCGGTATGGATGTCTATGCCTTTGATGCTTACTGCCCCGCAGAGGTCATTGAGAAGGCTGGTGTACACGCTGTTGCCAATCAGGATGCTCTCTTCGAGACCTGCGACGTGGTGTCACTGCATATCCCCGCTACACCTGAGACCAAGCAGAGCATCAACTACGCTCTGGTCGGTAAGATGAAGAAGGGCGGTATCCTCGTGAACACTGCCCGTAAGGAAGTCATCGACGAGGCTGGCCTCATTAAACTGATGACAGAGCGTGAAGACTTGAAGTTCGTCACCGATATCATGCCTGATGCCAACGATGAGTTTGCTAAGTTCGAGGGTCGTTATTTCTCAACGCCTAAGAAGATGGGTGCTCAGACAGCCGAGGCTAACATCAATGCCGGTATCGCTGCTGCCAAGCAGATCAACGCCTTCTTCAAGGATGGTGACACAAAGTTCCAGGTGAATAAGTAAATCATGGCTATCGTAAAACCGTTTAAGGGAATCCGTCCGCCGAAGGCGTTGGTGGAGCAGGTGGAAAGCCGCCCCTATGATGTGCTCGACTCTGAGGAGGCGAGGGCAGAGGCTGGCGACAATGAGAAGAGTCTGTATCACATCATCAAGCCGGAGATCGACTTCCCCGTAGGAACGTCGGAGTACGACCCCCGTGTGTATGAGAAGGCTGCAGAGAACTTCCAGAAGTTCCAGGACAAGGGTTGGCTGATTCAGGACCCGCGCGAACATTATTATATTTATGCACAGACGATGAACGGCAAGACCCAGTATGGTCTGGTGGTGTGTGCCCATACCGACGACTATATGGCAGGCCGTATCAAGAAGCACGAACTGACGCGTCGTGACAAGGAGGAGGATCGTATGAAGCATGTGCGTGTGAACAATGCCAACATCGAACCTGTGTTCTTTGCCTATCCCGACAATGCCGTGCTCAACGAGATTCTCATGCGTTATGCCGCCACAGAGCCTGAGTATGATTTCATTGCTCCGATAGACGGATTCCGTCATCAGTTCTGGGTGATCTCCGACGAAAAGGATATGCAGACCATCACCGATGAGTTTGCCAAGATGCCATCGCTGTATATCGCCGATGGGCATCACCGCTCGGCTGCTGCTGCCCTCGTGGGAGCAGAGAAACAGAAACAGAATCCCAATCACAAGGGTGATGAAGAGTATAACTTCTTCATGGCTGTGTGCTTCCAGGCTTCGCAGTTGACTATTCTCGACTACAACCGTGTGGTGAAGGATCTCAACGGCATGAGTTCGGAGGAGTTCCTGGCTGCCCTGCAGGTGAACTTCATCGTGGAGGACAAGGGAACAGAGATTTACAAGCCACAGCAACTCCATGAGTTCTCACTCTATCTGGATCAGCACTGGTATAGTCTGAAAGCCAAGGAGGGAACCTACGATAACAGCGATCCTATCGGTGTGCTCGACGTCGATATCTCTTCTCGTCTGATTCTCGATGAGATCCTGAACATCGGTGACCTGCGTTCTTCACAGCGTATCGATTTCGTGGGCGGTCTGCGTGGACTCGGTGAGTTGAAGCGCCGTGTGGATTCTGGTGAGATGCGTGCTGCCCTGGCACTCTATCCCGTCTCGATGCAACAGATCATGGACATTGCCGACAGCGGTAAGATTATGCCGCCGAAGGCTACTTGGTTTGAGCCGAAACTGCGTTCAGGACTTGTGATTCACAAACTCAGTTAAAACAGACTTAGTTTATATGCGAAAAGGGGCTCGTCATCACGACGGGCCCCTTTTCATGGAAAATAAAATGTACCTTTTTATCCTGCGGAGAGTGAGGGATTCAAACCCCCGATACCCGAAAGGGGTATACCGGATTTCGAGTCCAGCGCGATCGATCACTCTGCCAACTCTCCAATAAGACAATGCTTCAAAGCCCTCGTTTGGACTTTTGCGGTTGCAAAGGTAGTGCTTTTTCCTGATACCACCAAATTTATTTTGGTAAAAGTTACCTAACGGTGGTTTTTATTGGAAAGAAACTTTGTTTAATTTGTTTCTCAGCGTCTCTGCTTCGCTCTTGCGGATGCTGAGTTTTATTTCACATGTATTGTCGTAGGTCTGCGATAGGATGCGAGGATTCATCTCCTTGACGATGCGCATCACATCGTTCATCATGGGGTAGGCGAAGGAGTAGGTGATGACCTCCTCTACCTGACGGGTTTCTATCTCGCAATGGGCAATGGCATCCGAGGCGGCTTCACGATAGGCGACGATGAGTCCGCTGGTGCCGAGGTTCACGCCACCATAATAACGCACCACCACGATGAGTATGTCCGTGAGTTCTTGTGAGTTGATTTGTCCGAGGATGGGTTTGCCTGCTGTGCTGGAGGGCTCACCATCATCGTTGGCACGAAACTCAGTGCGCTCTGGTCCCAGCATATAGGCATAGCACACATGACGGGCATCATAGTATTTCTTTCGATAACCTGCAAGCAGGTCTTTAATCTCTTCGACGCTCTCCACATGATGAGCGAAGGCGAGGAACTTGCTTCGCTTTTCAGTGTAGTAGCCCTCGCCTTCGGTCTTAATCGTGCGGAATTCGTCAGTCATCCTAGTTATTATACTCCTGCCATGACTTGATCTTCACATCATCGAGGCTCATCGCGGTGAAGGCTTCGATGAATGCCTTTGCCAAACGGACGTTTGTCATCAGAGGAATATTGTGATCAATAGCACCACGACGAATCTTGTAACCGTTGGTCAACTCACGGGAGGTGTGGTTCTTGGGAACGTTGATTACCAAACCCACCTTGTGCTGGCTGATGAGATCCATCACGTTATTGTCGCCATCCTCGTCAGGCCATGCGACGGCAACAGCCTTCACGCCATTATCGTTGAAGAACTTAGCCGTTCCAGCAGTGGCGTAGATGGTGTAGCCCTTCTTGGCCAGTTGCTGTGCAGGCTCCAGGAGAGAGACCTTACCCTTGGCACCACCAGAAGAGATCAGCACGGCATCCTTCGGAATAGAGTAACCTGTTGCAATCAGCGAGTTGAGCATGGCCTCGTTGAGATCGTCGCCCAAGCAGCCTACCTCACCCGTAGAACTCATATCCACACCGAGTACCGGGTCTGCGTTCTGCAAACGGGCAAACGAGAACTGGCTGGCCTTCACACCGATGCGATCGATATCGAACTCACTCTTGTCAGGACGCTGATAAGGTGCGTCGAGCATGATCTTCGTAGCAGTCTCAATGAAGTTGCGCTTCAGGATCTTCGACACGAAGGGGAACGAACGAGAGGCACGGAGGTTACACTCGATGACCTTCACCTCACGGTTCTTTGCCAGGAACTGGATATTGAACGGACCGCTGATGTTCAACTCGGCAGCGATCTTATGGGCAATCTTCTTGATCTGACGGATGGTAGAGAAGTAGATGTTCTGTGCGGGGAATACCATCGTAGCGTCACCAGAGTGAACACCGGCATACTCCACATGCTCTGAGATAGCGTACTCAACCACCTCGCCCTTGTCGGCTACAGCATCAAACTCAATCTCCTTGGTGTCAGTCATGAACTTCGAGACCACCACAGGGAACTCCTTCGATACCTCAGTAGCCATATTCAGGAAGCGATGCAACTCCTCTTCGTCGTAGCAGACATTCATGGCAGCACCCGAAAGCACGTAGGAAGGACGCACGAGAACGGGGTAACCCACCTTTTCAACAAACTCCTTGACATCCTCGAAACTGGTGAGTGCCCTCCATGCGGGCTGGTCGATTCCAAGTTTATCGAGCATAGCCGAGAATTTGTCACGGTTCTCTGCACGGTCAATATCTACTGGCGATGTACCGAGTACGGGCACGCCCTGACGATGCAACTTCATGGCGAGGTTGTTAGGAATCTGACCACCCACGGAAACGATCACGCCGCGAGGCTGTTCCAGGTCGATGACATCGAGCACGCGCTCTAATGACAACTCATCGAAGTAGAGACGGTCGCACATATCGTAGTCCGTAGATACTGTCTCTGGGTTGTAGTTGATCATGATACTCTTGTAACCCAGTTTGCGGGCGGTGTTGATGGCGTTCACAGAACACCAGTCGAACTCTACAGAAGAACCGATGCGGTAGGCACCAGAGCCGAGCACCACTACGGACTTCTCGTGATTATAATAGTTGATGTCGTGGGCAGGTACGTAGTTCTCACCCTTCGGATCACCAAACGCAGGCGTGTGCGTGTAGGTGAAATAGAGGTAGTTGGTGAGTTCGGGATGCTCGGAGGCCACCGTCGGGATACGCTTTACAGATGGCTGGATGCCCTTCTGCTTACGATACTTACGAACAGCCAGGTTCTCCTTCTCCATATTACCGCCCTGAGGCTTAAGCACGAAGCGGGCAATCTGGAAATCACTGAATCCACAACGCTTCACTTCCAACAGCAACTCGTCGGGCAACTCCTCGAGAGCATTGTATGTCTGGAGTTCGTGCTTCAGGTCAACGATATGCTTCAGGCGCTCCAGGAACCAGACGTCAATCTTCGTCAGTTCCTCAATGCGCTCGATGGAATAGCCCTCTTCAAGAGCCTGGGCGATGGCGAAGATACGGAGGTCGGTAGGATTAGCCAACTCCTCGTCGAGGTTGTCGAACTTCGTGTGGTCATTGCCCACGAATCCGTGCATGCCCTGTCCAATCATACGCAGACCCTTCTGCATCATCTCCTCGAAACTGCGTCCGATAGACATGATCTCACCGACAGACTTCATCGAAGAGCCGATCTGTCTTGATACACCTACGAACTTGGTCAAGTCCCAACGTGGAATCTTACAGATCATATAGTCGAGACTCGGAGCGACGTAGGCAGATGAAGTTGTACCCATCTCGCCTATCTGGTCGAGCGTATAGCCGAGGGCAATCTTCGCGGCAACAAAGGCGAGGGGATAGCCAGTGGCCTTGGATGCCAGAGCAGAAGAACGGCTCAGACGTGCGTTGATCTCGATGATACGGTAGTCGTTGGTCTCGGCGTTGAATGCGAACTGAATATTACACTCACCGACGATATTCAAGTGCTTGACGCACTTGATGGTCAGTTCCTGCAGCATCTTCACCTGGTCTTCCTTCAGTGAACAGGTTGGAGCCACCACGATACTCTCACCGGTATGGATGCCGAGTGGGTCGAAGTTCTCCATCGAGGCTACGGTGAAGCAACGATCGTTGGCGTCGCGGATGCACTCGAACTCGATTTCCTTCCAACCCTTCAACGACTCTTCCACCAGAATCTGCGGAGCGAAGGTGAAGGCCGACTCTGCAATCTCAATGAACTTCTTCTCGTCAGGACAGATACCTGAGCCGAGACCACCGAGGGCGTAGGCCGAACGGATCATAATGGGGAATCCTATTTCGTGGGCTGCCTTCAGTGCATCTTCCATCGACTCCACAGCGTGGCTGACGGGCACCTTCAGATCAACCTCACTCAATTTCTTCACAAAAAGGTCGCGGTCCTCTGTATTCATGATGGCCTCGACGCTTGTTCCTAACACTTCAACTCCGTATTCTTTCAATATGCCGTTCTGATAGAGTTCCGTACCGCAGTTCAATGCGGTCTGGCCTCCGAACGCCAACAGAATACCGTCGGGGCGTTCCTTCTTAATGATTTCTGTGACGAAATGTGTATTCACCGGTTGGAAATACACCTTGTCTGCAATACCTTCACTTGTCTGGATGGTTGCGATGTTCGGGTTAACGAGTACGCTCTTAATGCCTTCCTCGCGAAGTGCTTTCAGAGCCTGTGAACCTGAGTAATCAAACTCTCCTGCTTGTCCGATTTTCAAGGCACCCGATCCGAGTACCAACACCTTTTTCAGTTCTTTTTTCATTTTTGGGTTGATTTTGATATCCTTGTTCTTAAATCGCGTGCAAAGGTACAAAGATTTTTGGAAACCACCAAATCTGAAACCCACAGAATTTTCAAATGAAACACGTTTTTTTGATGTTTGTTGCATTCCCGTATTCATACGGTATATTTATACGTTCGAAAAAAGTGCTGCCCTTGTTCAGAGCAGCACCATCTTGCTATAATATCATTGTTTTGAGAGAGAATAATCAGGCATTATTATTTTTCTTCTCTATACGTTTTTTGTTCTCTTCGACCTTCTTACCAAACTTCTCCATCTTTTCCCCATACTTCTCCATCTTTCGTCCGAATTCTTCACCCCATTTCTCCATATCTCGTCCGAACTTTTCCATATCTATATTTCCGAGGCCTTCCAATAGACCGTCGATACCGTTGAGTTCAATGCCTTCGGCTCCAAAGATGTTCAAAATACCGTCGTAATCGTTAATTTCCTTGACATCACCGTCTCTCATAACGATTTTCAATAAAACACGAGGATCCTTGTCCTGCTGCTCTTGGATGTTGAGAGAGTAGATGCTTTTCTTCTTACCGTCAACGAAGACGAGCCGATAGTTGTTTCCCTTGTTGCTCACCGATTCTTGCTCGGCATCTTCGGCGTCCTTCCTGAATGCCTCTTTCAGGCGGTTTGCATAGTTACTGTCCTTACTATAAAAGGTAAGGCTTTTCACGATGGAATACGGCTTCTTCGTCTTGGGGTCGCGCTTCACAACCTTGCTGACATCAACACCTTTCTGTTCAATCTCATCTACAATCTTGTCGATCCGGCTCTGGGCCATCATCGGGCTGCATGCGATAAGCACAGCCACCATTGTTAGGATTAATTTCTTTGCTTTCATATCGTTGGAATTACTTGATTATTATTCTGTTGTTTCAATGCATTTGCCACCTCCTGTTCAGTCGCTTGGAGTTCTGGCAGGATTTGTTTGATGTCAGTATTCTTTACGCCATCACGGATGATGTAACTGCCCTCATAGATGGCATACAGTTCCTGCTGTTCCTGATAATAGCGATAGCCGAAGCCGATGCCTACAAGCAATAACATTGAGGCTGCCATGGCGAGCCATTTGGCATAAGTTCTCTTCTTGGGATTTGCCTTCTGTTCTGGCATCCTATCCGCATACCATCGGAACATTTCCCGATAAGGTTCGAGGCTGTCTGCAACATCTCTGCCATTGAAATAATCGTACAGCATTTGCTCTTCAGCATTGGTTGTCTCCCCTTCAAGGAACCGCTCAATCAGTTGTTGTATCTCTTTTTCTTTCATCATTGCATGAACATTTTTAGGATTCTCTTTCTTGCTCTTGACAGATTCTGGCGGATGGCTTCCTCGCTGCTGCCAGTGATGCGTGCAATCTCAGAAGTTTCCAGTCCGTCGATATGTTTCATTCGGAGTACAGTCTGCTGCGCATCGGGTAGGGCGGATATCATTTGTATGACCTTCGTCTCTTCCTCCTGACTAATCATCAAATCCTCTGGCGAGTCGCTGCTGTCGGTGTCCGTCTGCTGCCAGTCTGCCAATGGAATGGTTGTGGCAACCCTTTTCCTGCTGAAGGCGAGACGGTGCACCATCACCACAGCCAATGCCTCCACGCTGCGGTATGCTTCCAACTGCTCCCGTATGCTCCACAGTTTCAGCACCGTTTCTTGGGTGACATCTTCCGCCTCGTCGCTGTCTGTCAGCAACCTCAGTGCCTCAGCGTGCAGTTTCGGGCGTATTTGCCGTATCAGTGTCTCGAACTCCTTTTGTTCCATATTCATCTATAAGACGTATCGAATCCCCCAAACGTGACATCCGTTAACATCAATTATGAAAAGAATCGTTTGGCTGTTTCAGTTCTTTTATGTACCTTTGCAGAAAATTTGATGACATGATGAAAAAGATATTATTGATGGTCATAGCCGCCATGATGGTGACAACGAATGCGCTGGCACAGTTTCCTGACGACGTGAAGGAAGTGCTGAAGAAATGCGACGAGAAGATGGCCAACTTTGCAGGCAAGGTAACCTTGACTATCACAAAGATCACAAAAGGCTGCAGCGACAACTGGTTTAAACTCGACATGAACAAATACAAGAACGCTGTCGTGGTAAGACGGTAACATTTCCCTTTTTCTTAATTCGTAAAAACTATAGTTTTGTATCATGGGAATATATTCCTGTTTTAGAATATTTAGTTTTGTAGCAAAGGATTATTTTTTAGATTTAGAATATTTAGTTTTGCAGCAAATCATTATATTTTAAATTTGAAATATATAGCCTTGCAACAAATCATTATATTCCAAATTTGAAATATTTAGTTTTGTAACAAATCATTATTTTTTGCTCACGAAAAATAATCCCTTAAAATTTTGGGAATATATTTCATACTCAATTGTCAGTGAATACTCTGAAAGGGATGGTTAGAACCTGATGTCAAATACTGAACTCCATCTGACCGGCATAACTGATTCGTTCCCGCCGACGGGAGCGCACACTAATGTTTGAATGACCCTTGGCGGACACCTCAATCACAAATATTAAGGTATCATTATCATTTTCCACACTTATTTCTATATGCCGTTTGCCTTTCTTCGTCAGTTCCTCTTGGTAACTACTGATCGGTTCATAGAGTATCAGTCCTCTCGTACCTACACCAGCTTCACCCAGGATCTGATTATATCCGTAATGTGGCAGAAATGTGATCAGCGAGTCATTTCTCACCTCTAGCCGATAGGTACTCAGTAATTGCGGACTTCTTTTTTCGTCGGGCTCGCTCGGGTCTGCCATCGAGTTCACTACTATCTTGTAATGCCTTTCAGCCAGTGCAGCCTTCACTTTCGCTGTCTGCTCAGTTTTCCTCGCAGCCTTCTCCTTTGAAGTAGCACACCCATTAAGTACCATCGTTGTTAAGAGTACACACGCCATAGATATCAGATACTTTTTCATAACATAACGTTTTTAGCGATTCACGCTGCGAATTTAGTTAATTCTTCACTGCGAGCATAGGGGAAAAACCTATCATCGTTTAGGGTTTTCCCTATTTAATGACGACTTTCCAGGTATTTTTTTTCCTCAAAGCATTGCGTTTTGGGCTGATTTTGTACAAAAAACACAAATTAATTGGCAAAATATTTGCTAATGTAACTAGAAATAGTTACCTTTGTGGCTGTGAATAGAGGACGGAGATATGGGATATTTGAAGTACAAAGGCTATACAGGAAGCGTGGAGTATAGCGAAGAAGACAAATGCCTGTTTGGAAAAGTGCAAGGCATGGCTAAGGACAGTATCACCTATGAAGGTTCTACAGTTGAGGAGTTGACGGAAGACTTTGAGGGTGCTGTAGATGATTATCTGGCATTATGCGAAGAAAAGGGCATAGAGCCACGTAAGCCATATTCAGGTGTGCTTAATGTGCGACTGACACCAGAAATTCATAGTAGTGCGGCTATGGCAGCCCAAAAGGCAGGCATAACCATCAATGCTTTTATCAAAAACGCCGTAGCACGCGCATTGGGCATAGCATTGTAGTACAAATGTATAATGATTTAAAATAAGCAGGGTTTATTAAAATAAGGAGGACATTATCTGAATACAATGACATACAGAGGTTATAATGGCTCGGTGTCTTATAGTGAAAAGGATCATGTGTTCTATGGAAAAATAGAAGGCATTAATGGCTTAGTGAATTACGAAGCAGACAGTGTCAGGAAATTGACGGATGCTTTCCATGAGGCTGTTGATGACTATCTTGCATATTGTGAGGAAGAGGGTACCGCATAACAATAGAGTCCCTTTGTTACATGATTAATATAACCAATGATAAGCATATTGCCCTTTACTGAATAATGGGAACAGTCTTATTCATAATCGCAGTAATAGTTATCGTTTGCCTTTCAATCCTTGGTTGGTGGTATGACTCCCCAACCTATAAAGGTTTGAAAATCGTTCCAATTGTTGTGTTTACAGGTAGTGCAGTTTTGAAGGATGTTGATTCGAATTACGATGTTGTTTACGATTTCAATCTAATTGATACAATTCAGGCTTACAGGACAATTTATCTTTCTGATAGTGATGTGAAAAGGGTTGTAGACATCCTTCTCCGGAATGACGTAAGTGAATTCGTTGACAACAAGACACATGTCAACAACATATATGCTTATAGAGCAGAGATAGATAATAAAATAGC
Organism: Prevotella sp.; assembly: GCA_017965725.1. Classification (GTDB taxonomy): domain Bacteria; phylum Bacteroidota; class Bacteroidia; order Bacteroidales; family Bacteroidaceae; genus Prevotella. The sequence goes on along the minus strand of JAGCPK010000023.1, from coordinate 1,316 downwards.
GTCAGGGATCTGCCCCAAGTGTGGTGGCACTCTTGTTGAACGAACGGGTAGGTATGGTAGTTTTTATGGATGCTCAAATTATCCTAAGTGTAAATTTACAGTCCACTGACATACATTTCCTCGCATATAATGGAAAAAACTATTTGTTATCGTAAATAATCTTTAATCATATTGTTTGTTTTTGTCAAATTTCGTATCTTTGCAACATAAAAGGAATAATAATGAATGATTATATAATAAAAACAGCATATAGCAATAAAGAAAAGAGGATTGTTCTTATTGATGAAGAATGTGTACGAAGTGGCCTTGCTTGTGATTGCATATGTCAACATTGTGGTCAAAAATTAATTGCAAGAAAAGGCTCAATCAGAACTTATCATTTTGCACATATAGGTACTACTTCAAGAGAATGTTATGACCGTAGTCTACATGATTATGCAGAAATCATCATAGAAAATAATAAAAAGATAATGGTTCCTGCTCATAATGACTTACCATTTTCAGATATCCTTCACTTTGTATCGGTTGAAAGAGAAAAAAGAGAAGATTGTCCAAATTGGCAACCAGATTTGGTTGGGGTGATGAAAGATGGACAACGAGTTGCAATAGAAATATCTGTCACCAATCCATTAACAGACAAACGTATAGATAAAATAATAGAAATTGGGATACCATGCATTGAGATAAATATAATTAATGTAGGTTATGATGGCTTATATCATTTTTTATTAGAAACAATAGATTGTCGGAAATGGATATATCCTAACTCGCCCAACATAGAGGAAGGCCTATCTGAGGGTAATTTTACAATACCACGATACGATAGGACGCATATTAGAGACCAGTTTATATCTACTGATGAATCTCCATTAGAAAGCCAAAAGGATTTACATGCTATTAATAAAGAAAAGATAGAATTTAATGAGATAACATATAAGAAGGAATTTGACGATATCCAAGAAGAAGTTTCAAAGAAACCTATATTGGGGAATATTAGCGAAGAATTGCTTTCTCAATTAAATGAAGGACAGCGTAAGGCTGTTGAATATAACGATGGGCCATCATTGGTAATTGCTGGTGCTGGTTCAGGTAAGACAAGAGTGTTAACTTATAAGATTGCAGCTTTATTACAATTAGGTTTGAAACCTTGGAATATCCTTGCACTGACCTTTACCAACAAGGCTGCACGAGAGATGAAAGAGAGAATTGGGAATTTAGTTGGGATGGAGCAGGCGAAGTATCTGAATATGGGTACGTTCCACTCTGTCTTTTCTCATATCCTTCGTGCTGAAGCAAATAAGATAGGTTATATTTCT
>JAGCPK010000022.1 GCA_017965725.1 Prevotella sp. | reverse complement strand
TCGGAGAAATGGCAGCATTGCGAGAAATGCGGCAAGTTCCAAGTTGATGAAGCGCTTAAGGGCAGAATCGGCGCGCCTCAAGATGAAGTGCGGGTGATGCCGGAAATCCCTGTCGGTGTATTTTATCAGGCCCCATTCACTAAGCGTGTCTTTGATTTCCTTACTTCCAAAGGTCGTCGTGCCTTGGGTTGGGACGAGATTCTCGACGGTAGTCCCCGCAATGCGATGATCATGTCGTGGCGCGGCTCTGCCCCTGGAGCAAAGGCTGCTGAGGCAGGTCACGATGTGGTGATGGCTCCCACTACGCATTGTTACTTCGACTACCAACAGGTCGAGGATACCGAGTTCGAACCCAGTCGTTGTGGCGGCTTTATCCCCATCGAACGGGTCTATAGCCTCGACCCCGCTCCCGACAGTCTCTCCGTGGAGGCCCGCAGTCATATCCTCGGCACTCAGGCAAACCTCTGGTCGGAATACATGGTCAACGAGCAGATGGTGGAGTATCAGGCGTTGCCCCGTATGTCGGCCCTTGCAGAGGTACAGTGGACGCAGCCTGGGCGCAAGAACTACAAGGCCTTCCTTCAGCGCCTCACCCGATTTACTTACCTCCTCGACCAATATCATTATATTTACGCCAAACATCTGTGGCCTGAGCGCCAAATACCAAACAGGTGGCAGTTCTAAATATCGTTTATGGAACAGACGAACCCCTATATTAAGCAGTTTCCGGATCTTTTCAAAGGGAAGAAGATTATGTACGTCCACGGCTTCGCGTCGTCGGGACAGAGTGGGACGGTGACTCGTATCCGCGAGGTATTTCCTCATACGACGGTGATGGCTCCCGACCTGCCTGTACGACCCCAGGAGGCGATGGATCTATTGCGTGAGACGTGCGACAAGGAGAAGCCAGACCTGATTATCGGAACGTCAATGGGCGGTATGTATGCAGAGATGCTTTATGGCTATGACCGTATCCTCGTAAACCCAGCCCTGCAGATGGGCGATACGATGAAGGATCATGGTATGATCGGTGCGCAGCACTTCTCTAATCCCCGTCAGGACGGTGTGCAGGACTTCATCGTCACGAAGGCACTGGTGAAGGAATATAAGGAGATGACGGAGCAGTGCTTTGCGGGCATCAGCGACGAGGAACGGGGACGTGTGTGGGGCCTCTTCGGTGATGAGGACTCCACGGTAAATACCTACGACCTGTTTCGTGAGCACTACCCGAAGGCTATCCGTTTTCATGGGGAGCACAGGATGAACGACAAATCCTTCATGCACTCCGTGGTACCTGTGATCCGCTGGATTGACGACAGACAGGAGGGACGTGAGCGCCCCATCATCTATATCGGCATAGAGACGCTCTCCGACATCTACGAGGCACCGAGGAGTTCTTTGCAGAAGACGGTGCGGGGACTGATAGAACGGTATCAGGTGTATTTCGTGGCAGCGGCCCCTATCGATGAGGTGTATTATGCCGACATGAACCAGTGGCTCTATGATTATATTAATGTACCAGTCTGGGGGCATACCGTGTTTACTGTGCGTCGCGACCTGCTCTATGGCGACTATTTCATAGGCATGGAGGAAAAATGGTCGGGAATGGCGACGCATATTCAGTTTGGCAGTGACACCTTCAAGACCTGGGACGACATTGCCGAATACTTCTCACGACTCGGAGGACAATGAAGACAGCGATTGTTGGCGGTGGGGCAGCAGGATTCTTTCTGGCCATCAACCTGAAAGAACTCTGTCCGCAGATGGAAGTCACCATCTTCGAACGTGGACAGCGTGTATTGACGAAGGTGAAGGTGTCGGGTGGCGGACGCTGCAATTGTACCAACTCCTTCGCAGAGGTGAAGGATCTCTCTGCTGTCTATCCGCGAGGCCACCGTTTGATGAAACGTCTGATGAAAGGCTTCTCACAGCAGGATGCCTACGAGTGGTTCGAGCGTCATGGTGTTCGATTGACCACGCAGGAGGATCAGTGCGTCTTCCCTGTCTCACAGGACTCCCATACCATTATCAATTGTTTCTTGGCAGAAACCCATCGGCACGGTATCGAGATACGCACAGGAGTTCGCATTGCCACACTCGATGAACTCAGCGACTACGACTACATCGCCATTACCACAGGCGGCTCTCCCAAGGTTGAAGGACTGCAATGGCTTGCGGAGAAAGGACATGAGATAGAACAGCCCGTACCCTCGCTCTTCACCTTCCAGATCAACGACGAGGCCCTGCAGTCGCTGATGGGAACGGTGGTAGAAGCAACAACCATGATTCCTGGCACGAAGTTGCGTGCTGAAGGTCCATTACTGATGACCCATTGGGGCATCAGTGGTCCCGCCATCCTGAAACTGTCGAGTTATGCCGCCCGCTATCTGGCAGAGCGCCAGTATCAGGCACCGTTGGCTGTCAACTGGACGGGGCTTCGCGATGTGGAAGTCCTCTCTGTCCTTCACGAGATGAGCATCCAGTATCCGCAGCGCCAACTCCAGACCATCGCTCCCTTTGGTCTCTCATCCCGTTTCTGGACTTATCTGGTTGGCAAATGCCTGGGTGAACGGTGTCACGGGCGTTGGGGCAGTCTCAACCAAAAAGAGTTGAATCGTCTGGCGAATCTTCTCAGTGGGGGAGATCTTTATCAGATTGTTGGTCGTGCGCCTTTCAAGGATGAGTTTGTCACCTGTGGTGGCATCTCCCTCTCGTCCGTCAATCCCTCTACATTGGAGAGTAAACACATACCCCACCTCTATTTCGCTGGCGAAGTGCTTGATATCGACGGTGTTACTGGGGGCTTTAATTTCCAAGCCGCCTGGACCACAGCCTATACTGTCGCCCAAGCAATGGCCCGTGAGACCTTAAAATAACCGTCATAAATGCTGTTTTGCGACAGATTTTGGGGGCATGCGCCCCCTTTGTCGCAATATAGGGCCTCTGTCGTAACAAGTGCGAACGAAAAACACAAAAAAAGTTGGAATCAATTTATTATCGTCATAATTTTGCAGTGTCAAAAGTCAAAAACGGACTCAATAAACTCCAAAAACGACAGATGACAAAAAAGAGATAATTAAAAAAATAAATAAAGTATAACAATTAAAAAATTAACGATTATGAAGAAGAATTCAATTTTGGTAAAGATGGTGCTCATGAGCGCTCTTACCGTAGGAACAATGTTCGGTTTCACCGCTTGCAGTGACGACAGTGATTTGATGAACAACAGTGAAAACTCCGCTATGGAGAAGGACTACAACGGTCCCGCCCTGGCACCCCTCGGAATCTGCTTCCAGGATTTCATCACTCCCAACGACGTTCAGATCCTCGATGCCGACACCACACAGATCAGCGTGAGCAAGGCGCTGGCCGATAAACTGGGCATCCAGTCGTTCGTAGGTCACCCGATGGGTATCTGGCAGGACATGGAGGAGGATTCCTATATGCGTAAGGCCGTTAAGGAGCAGTTGGTAGGTGACCGCTACATCCTGAACGTCGTGCCCGCCTCGCTGGCAGAACTGCTGAACGGACAGAACGTACGCCTGAGTTCCGACCTCTACGTGAACACCGACGCCCAGGCCGTCCGCAGCCGCGCCGCCTCAGAGAATATCCCTGAGTATGCCGCCAAGTACATCGACGAGAACAACATGATACACCCCGTGGCAGTCACCATCCTGCCCTCAGCCAACGGTGAGCAGAATCCTACGCGTAGCGGTATCAGCGCCTTCGGCACCTTCTCTACCGAGGATATCATGATGGCCCGCATGTCAGGTTCACGCTGGTGGCCGTGGAGCGAGATCAAGAAGGCAGCCAAGGCAGTCTACGACTGGACCAAGGACAAGACCACATACAATATCCGTGAGTACGATCGCGACAAGTCACTCGTACAGGTCAACACGGAGTTCTCTAAGAAGATCGAGTTCGGTGCCGGTAAGAAAAATGAGAAGAAGGATACGTTCAACGTCAACGTGAAGGTTCCCATCGACTTCGCCCTCAACTACACCTTCATCCTCGATGCCTCTGGCTCTCTGGTAAGCCTGCCTAACATGAACCGCTTCGAGACCAGCGTATCCGGAACATTCGACTTCGCCCCGCAGGTGACCCTCGGGTTCAGCAAGAAGTTCGAGATCCCCGATGATAAGCAGCGCCTGAAGTTGTACGACTTCCCCACAGTGAAACTGAAGTTCACGGTTGGTCCTGTGCCCGTCACCATCGATATCCAGCCCTATCTTTTCCTGAAGTTCGAGGCTGAAGTATCAGGCAGTGCCTACCTGGGCGTGAAGTACCACTACGCCAGCCACTTCAAGTTCGGTGCGGCATACACCAACGGCTGGAACCTCATCAAGAGTTACGACACGGACGAGAACAAGGTGACCATGATTCCTCCGACGGGTCAGTTCAAGGCACACGCAGGTGTCGGTCTCATGCTCGGATGCGACGTCATCGTAGAGAAACTGGCAGGTCCGAAGATCGCCATCGGTCCGAAACTGACTGCCGACGCAGAACTGAAGTTCAGCCCAGACGTGAACGACTGCCATTTCAAGTCCTCAGTAGATTTCGGTGTGGTGGGTGAGATCGGAGCCAAACTGAAGGTATGGAAATGGGAACTTGCCGACTGGCAGACAGAAGTGAAGTTCGGAGAGGGCTATAACATCTTCCACTACAACTTCCCACACGAGGAGGGCGACGAGGCCAACGGAAGTTTCGACAATGTCCTGAGACTGTTGAATCCTTACAAGAACTTATAATAAATCACTTCAATGCGACAAATCTGGGGGCCATGAGCCCCCTTTGTCGTGATATAGGGTGTGTGTCGCAATAAGTCGGAGCGAAAAACAAGAAAATAGTTGGAATGTGCTCATAATCATCCTAACTTTGCATCAGAAATAATTAATAATAAAAAAGTAAGGATTATGAAGACAATGAAGAATCTGGCAGTAACGATGCTCATGAGCATCCTGGCCACAGCAACATTCATAGCATGTTCAGATGACTCTCTGGACTATGACGTAAAGGAGCAGAAAGAGGCTCAGAAGCCTGTTGTCAACAATCGTACCCAGCGCACGGTACTGGTATATATGGCAGGACGCAACAATCTGTCGTATTATGCCACAGCCGATCTGGCAGAGATGAAGGAAGGTTCGATGAAGATAGGCGACGACCAGGCACTGTTGGTGTTCATGCGTCGCAACTACGACGGCGAGGAGCCCTGGCTGGCACGCATCAAGAATGGTGAGGTGATAGACAAGGTGACTGTCAGCGACATGGGCATCAGCAAGGACGAACTGTATGCCAGCGATCCTGAGGTGATGGAACAGGTGATGCAATATGCTTTCAGACACTACCCCTCTGTGAAGGACGACTACGGGCTGGTGTTATGGGGACACGCAGGAGGCTGGCTGCTGCAGGACTCTGTCAACGTGGAAAGGTCTCGTGGCTATGGTGTTGACGTGGGCAACTACATCTACAATCCTAACGGCAAATGGATCAACATGCCGACGATGAACAAAGTGCTGAAGCGTTTGCCTCATCTGAAGTTTATCTTCGCAGACTGCTGTAACTTCATGTGTCTGGAGTCGCTCTACGAACTGCGCCACACTGCCGACTACATCATCGGCTCACCAGCAGAGATCCCTTGCGAGGGCGCTCCCTATGACACAGTGGTACCCGCCATGTTTGAGACGACGACATTCTATCATTCCATCATGGAGCGCTACCGTGAGGCTACAGAAGGTCTTCTGCCCCTCTCCGTGGTAAAGACCAGTGAGATGGAGAATGTGGCAAAGGCTACAAAATGGGTGATGCAGCAAATTGGCGAACGTGAGCGCGACGGATTCCCTGACATGACGGGGATGGTACACTATAACTACCTCAATGAGAATGACACGACGTTCCATCAGCCGTATAATATCTTCTACGATGCAGGCAACTTCATCCAGACCTACGCCACCCCGTCGGAATACCAGCAGTGGAAGCAGGCACTCGACGCTGCAGTCATCGAGAAGCAC
>JAGCPK010000021.1 GCA_017965725.1 Prevotella sp. | reverse complement strand
CGGTTCTCTGACCCACTCGTGATGTACTTGAAGCACCCCTCGGTGACGAAGCCGAACCACCGTGCGGGGTCGCCCTCGCGCTCCAGCTGTTCGCCCTTGCGGTACTCCACCATCTTGCCCTCGCGCTCGCAAAACTCACGCAGCGCCTCAATATCAATGCTATTTTTCCCGAATTTCTGTTCCATACGTCAGTGGTTGTTTGGCTGCAAAGTTACTAAATTTCCCACAAAAGCATTCATAGCGAAACCAAAAATGTGTCTGCCGAAGTAAAATTATTATGCTGTTATTCCGATACCGCCTTTGGTGTTTGACTCTTCCCTTGCTTCAGTTGTAGATGCGGACGTTCCCAGATTTGCCAGTCATCTATCTCCTTGAACAGACGGGCGAGGACGTCTTTGTAGTCGTCAGGATAGATCATCGTATAGACGAACCAGAGTTTGTGATTGGCCATGACTTTCGATGACGACGGTGATCCACTGGTCGCCGTACTCGAAGCGCATGCGGCCTTTCATATGAATATACCTTTCCTCATTTGACTCCGTCATTTGCTTTGTAGAATTCCTGTTTCTGTATCCCGATGATTCATGGTACGCTGAATGTCGCGATATTTGCGACCAGAAGAAAGATGCCATGTAAGGTTGAGTGTCAGCATATTACCGAAGTCACTACTATGCTGCGATACTTCCTTGTGGATATAGCGACTAAGCACCTCCGTTCTGTTGGTGAGCGGACGGGCGCAGAAGGGATGTTGGGCGTAAAGAGAAAGAGTGAGATGCTTCATGCGATAAGAAGCGATGAGATACCACGCGGCAGGCTGATGTCCCCGATGCTCGCCCTCCATGAAGTTCCAGCCATTATCGGCGTATGCAGTCAGCGTCCATCGTCCAAGATAGGCTTCTACGCTGGCACCACCGTTGAATGCTGTATATGTATGTCGATAGTCATCTGTGAAATTGAAGAAGCGGTAGATGCCTCCATAGAGGGTGACGGAAAGATGCTCTGGTATTACCTCCCAGCGGTTGTAACTCTGGATGAAGAAGAAACTGCATTCGTTGCCAGCATTAGTCTGCGTCTGATAGAAATGTCCGTCCTTGCGGGTGTATTTCTCCATGTTACAGTTGGCATTCAGTCTCCAATAGCCTTGTAATTCTGTCATGATTCGGGGAGTGGAGTAGGTCAGACGGAGATCATGCGAAGTGACACGATTGGGAGTGATCTCAGGATTACCCACTAACGTCTCCATAGCGTTTTGCTTGATTGAGACATCGCTGACGAGGGCAATCTGCGAGACGTGCTGCGATATCTCAAAGTCGAATTTTAACTTCAGTTTCCTGGCCAGCGGATAGGAAACCGTTAGTTTAGGACGGAACAGCAGAAAACGGTCATTCCATCGGTCTTGCCGATAATAACGTGTGCTCACGCCTAATCCTCCCATATAGCCGAGTTTGCCATGACGACCTTTCAGTTGCCCGAAGAAATATAGCATGGATGAACGCATAGAATTGTCTGCCTCGGCATCGCCCGAATACACATTATTAATGTATTTCTGCCCATACTGAGTACCCAAAGAGAGTGTGAAGGGCTTCAGACGGTTTTCATAGATGGCCTCTGTCCATAGCGAATACGTTTTGCCCGTCACGTTATAGGCATAGTTGTCGCCTTCGTTGTGTTCTGCATAACTATCAGTTTTGATATATGTTCCCACGGCATTGGCTGTAAGCGACTGACGACCTCCCAAATCGCGATGGAAATAAAGATCGAGCACTGGTGATGAAGTGCGGGAGGAGGAATGGTCTTCGTAGGTCTCAAACTTAGTCCATGAACTGCGAGGCTGAATGTCGCGTTGGGCTGAGAGTTTCGACTGAAACACGTAGTTTGAATCACTGAGGCTATAAGCCAACTGTATGTTATGGCTCAGGTTTTTATTCTGTCCGTCCAGTTGTTTGCGGAGCACCTCGTATGGCTGCCCCGACTCCAGTTCGTATGCCGCCTGTTCTTCATATTCCGTCCCCTTGAAGTTTTGGTAGCCTAGTGAGTAGTTCACTCCTATCTCGCTCTTTCCATAGTTGAATTTTCCAAAGACGGTCTCATCACCGTTTTCGGCTGTGAGTGTATTCGTGAGATCTGCCCCAATATCGTAACCGCTGACAGGCTTCTTTACGATGATGTTGACAACGTAGGCGATGCCCTCACCATATCTGACTCCAGGATTGTCTATATAATCAATATGCTTCACTGCTTTCATGTCGAGCGCGAGCAAGTCCTCTTTTGATGCCACAATGCCGTTGATGCGTATTTGCACGCTGCCGAGATTGGAGAGCGCTGTAATGGTATGCATCACGGGATCAACGCGCAGATGGGGCAGTGTCAGTTTCGACAATAGTGAGTAGCCGTTCGTGGAACTTTCTAATTGTTGGCCTGTGGGATAAATCGTCTGCCCGTCCACACGTTGCACTACTTTAGAACCCTGAACGGTCACCTCTTGTAATTCTACTTCCTTCTGTGCCGAAGTGGCGAGGGATGCCATAAGCATCACCCAGATAAAAAATCTCTTCATACTTGCTTTTTTTGAATGCAAAGTTATGAAGAGAATGATTAGTCACCAAAAATAATACCTGACATTTGTCTGACATTTGCCTGACAATAGCCTATTTATTTGACTTTCAGACGAATTCGTCGCGACCCGGCATCGTTCAAACAAACTTGACTCTGCCCTCGCTGCTCTGTCATTTGACAGTCAGTCCGAGTGATTTACCCCAAACTGATTCGATTTTGATGGCGAAGTTTTGCGGGCAGATTTCTGTTTGCCGACTACGACGCTCTTTCGTGATGAAACAACGGGTTTTCGTGATGACGAAGGGACGTGGTATATGGTTGAGAAGAAATGATTATCTTTGCAATGTAAACCAAGAAAAAGAAAAGATGAAAGACTTTATCGGCGAGTTGATGGGAACGTTCGTCCTCACGCTTTTTGGCTGCTGCAGTGTGGCAGTAGCCGTGCTTTTTGGCGAGTATAACAGCATCTTCCAGATTGGACTTGTGTGGGGCTTGGGTGTGACGCTGGCAATCTTCTTGACGCGCAACATCTGCTGTGCGCACTTGAATCCAGCGGTGTCGGTGGCGATGGTCGTAGCGGGACGCATGTCTGTCCGTCGTCTGCCCGTCTATCTGTCGGCGCAGGTTGTCGGTGCGGTGTTGGCAGGCGTGGTACTCTATGGGCTGTTCGCGGCCTCGATTGCACATTATGAAACGGCCCACGAGATAGTACGTGGCACTGCAGCATCGGTAGACACAGCCCGCATGTTCGGCGAGTTCTACCCGAATCCTGGCGACATCAGCGCCGCGACGGTGAGCCTGCCACTGGCGATGTTCGCCGAGGGCTTCGGCACGTTCCTGCTGGCACTGTTCATCTTCGCGCTGACCGAGGACTGCAACGTGGGTCGCCCGTCGTCCGACCTGCAGCCCGTGTTCATCGGCCTGACCGT
>JAGCPK010000020.1 GCA_017965725.1 Prevotella sp. | reverse complement strand
GTTCTGGAGTGCACCGAGATGAAGAATAGTGGACTTCCTGGCACCAGCCGTTATGTTACGACCAAGAATCGTAAGAATACGCCTGAGCGCATGGAACTCATGAAGTATAACCCCATCCTGAAGAAGATGACTCTTCACAAGGAAATCAAATAAAGGTATGATAATATGGCAAATAAAAACGTTGCTACCCTCCACGAAGGTTCAAAGGATGGTCGCGCTTACACAAAGGTGATCAAGATGGTGAAGAGCCCCAAGACAGGTGCTTATATCTTCGACGAGCAGATGGTTCCTAACGAGGCTGTTAAGGACTTCTTCAAGAACTAATCAAGATTTAAGATTGATTTTTACATAAAAATGAGAGGTTGCAAAGTAATTTGCGACCTCTTTTTTTGTATTCTCGTTAAAAATGATTATCTTTGCGCTGTGAAATATAAATAATATGGGAATATTTGGTTTTTTCAATAAGGACAAAAAGGAAACGCTTGACAAGGGTCTGGAGAAGACCAAAAGCAGCGTGTTCGATAAACTCACGCGCGCTGTTGCCGGAAAGTCGAAGGTTGATGACGATGTGCTCGACAATCTGGAAGAGGTGTTGATCTCGAGTGACGTAGGTGTGGATACAACGCTGAAGATCATTGAGAGAATCGAGGAGCGTGTGGCCCGTGACAAATATGTGTCCACCTCAGAACTCAATGGCATCCTGAAGGATGAGATTGCGGCTCTGTTGGCAGAGAACAATTCGGAAGATAATGACAACTGGGATTTGCCCAGCGACCATAAACCCTACGTGATACTGGTGGTTGGTGTGAATGGTGTTGGGAAGACCACAACAATCGGTAAACTGGCTTGGCAGTTCAAACAGGCTGGTAAGAAGGTTTATCTGGGTGCTGCTGACACGTTCCGTGCAGCCGCAGTGGAACAACTCTGTATCTGGGGAGAACGGGTAGGCGTACCTGTGGTAAAACAGCAGATGGGTAGTGATCCCGCCTCTGTGGCTTTCGATACGCTTTCCAGTGCCAAGGCTAATGGTGCCGACGTGGTGCTGATAGATACGGCAGGTCGTCTGCACAACAAGATTGGTCTGATGAATGAGTTGAAGAAAATCAAAGATGTGATGAAGAAGGTCTTGCCTGAGGCTCCCGACGAGGTGATGCTCGTGCTCGACGGCTCTACGGGACAGAACGCCTTTGAACAGGCCAAGCAGTTCTCGGCAGTGACACAGATAACTTCGTTGGCCATCACCAAACTCGACGGTACTGCCAAGGGGGGTGTCGTGATTGGTATCTCGGATCAGTTGAAGGTGCCAGTGAAATATATTGGACTAGGTGAAGGGATGCAGGACCTGCAACTCTTCAACAAGCGACAGTTCGTAGATTCGCTATTTGATGTGAAATGAAAAAGACGATAGACATTATATCGCTCGGATGCTCAAAGAATCTCGTGGATAGCGAGTTACTGATGGGCTTGATGGAGGCCAACGGCTATCAGGTGACCCATGATAGTGATGACCCTCAGGGCGATATTGTCGTTGTCAACACCTGTGGCTTCATCAATGATGCCAAGGAGGAAAGTATCAACACTATCCTTGAGTTCGCTCAGGCTAAGACGGAAGGGAGAATTGAGAAACTCTTTGTGATGGGCTGTCTGTCAGAGCGCTATCTGGCAGACTTGGAGAAAGAAATCCCTGAGGTAGATGGCTGGTATGGTAAATTTAACTATAAGCATCTGCTGAAGGATTTGAACGAATCGGAGAATTCTGAATATTCTGAGAACTCAGAGATTCATCGTCATATCACAACGCCCAGGCACTATACTTATATCAAGATCAGTGAGGGCTGTGACCGTCACTGTGCCTACTGCGCTATCCCACTGATAACGGGTAAGCACCAGAGCCGTCCTGTGGCGGAGATTCTCGACGAGGTGCGTTATCTGGTAGGGCAGGGCGTGAAGGAGTTTAATGTCATTGCTCAGGAACTGACCTACTATGGCGTAGATATCGACGGTAAACAGCATATTGCCGAACTGATAGAAAAGATGGCGGATATCGAGGGTGTGGAATGGATTCGTCTGCACTATGCCTATCCCACGCATTTCCCCTGGGAACTGCTTCGTGTGATGCGGGATAAACAGAATGTGTGCAACTATCTCGACATTGCCTTGCAGCATATCTCCGACAATATGCTGAGTCGGATGAAGCGTTACGTCACAAAACAGGAGACCTACGAACTCGTGGAGCGGTTGCGTCAGGAGGTGCCAGGCATTCATCTGCGCACAACGTTGATGGTGGGTTTCCCAGGAGAGACGGAAGAGGACTTCGAGGAACTATTGGCTTTCACCAAATGGGCGCGTTTCGAACGGATGGGTGCTTTCGCCTATTCGGAGGAGGAGGGTACCTATTCTGCAGAGCATTATGAGGATGATGTGCCTGAAGATGTGAAGCAGAGACGTTTGGATAAACTGATGCGTGTGCAACAGAATATCAGTGCTGAGATTGAGGCAGAGAAGATAGGTACGACCCAGCGGGTCATCATTGACCGACTCGAAGGTGACTATTATGTCGGACGGACGGAATATTGTTCACCGGAGGTGGATCCTGAGGTCCTGATATCTTTCAAAGAGAAGGAACTGACCATTGGGGAGTTCTATAATGTGAGAATCACCGATGCTGAGGAATTTGACTTATATGCAACAACAATCACTTATTAAGATATGAATAATAAAGACTTCATTACAGAATTGGCAGACAGGACAGGCTATTCCACTGAAGATACACAGCGGATGGTTGACCTTGTGATTGAGACCATGAGTGATCATTTCCAGGAGGGTGACAATATGCAGATTCCGTCGTTTGGCACCTTCGAAGTGAAGAAAAAGATGGAGCGCATCATGGTGAATCCCTCTACAGGACAGCGGATGCTCGTTCCGCCTAAACTCGTCCTAAACTTCAAACCGAATGTCAGTTGGAAAGAACGTATAAAGAATGGAGGAGCCGAGTAATGGGAAAGATATCGAATAATGAACTGGCTGCCGTACTGATAGACCGCAGGCAGTTGTCGAAGAAGAATGCCTCCAGATTCGTCAATGAGTTGTTCAATGTCATCCGACAGGGTCTGATGAACGAACGTCTGGTAAAAGTGAAGGGACTTGGTACCTTCAAGATTATCGATGTGGATGATCGTGAAAGTGTGAATGTGAATACCGGTGAGCGTGTTCTGATAGGAGGGCATAGCAAGATTTCCTTTACGCCAGATACATTGATGAAAGAATTGGTGAACAAGCCTTTCTCACAGTTTGAGACTGTCGTACTGAAAGACGGGGTTGTTTTCGAGGATGTTTCACAGGGTGATGAACTGGAAGAGTCTGTAGTGGAAGAGGAAACCATTGCAGAGCCTGAGTCAGAGCCGATCGTTGAACCAGAACCCGAACCCATTCCTGAGCCGGAACCCGAGCCCATTGCTGAACCAGAGGTTGAGTCTGAACCGGTCTCTTTATATGAGGATGAGATAGAGCCTTCTACTGCTCCGCTTGTGGATTTTGTGACTCATGATGATTTCCCAGAGGATTTGCCCGAAAAGACTGTTGATGAGAAACCTGAAGAGATTGTTGAGGACAAGCCCGAGGAAACGGTAGAGAAAATTGAAGAGGCTGAACCTGAAACTAAGGCAACGGAAGAGGTCGAAGAAACTGAAGAATCTGTTGAGGTTGAAAAGCCTGAAGAAACGGAGGAGTCTGAGACACCACAATATGACTTTGACGATGATGAGTCTGGTTCCCAGTGGAAGAAATGGCTTTTGATAGCTGCTTTGTGTTGCGCTTGTTTCGTGGGAGGCTATTTCGTCGGTCAGCATTTTGCGAATCAGCCAACTACTGCTCCCGATGCACAACCAGAGGTCAAGCAGGATGTGAAGCCCGTTGCTCAGCCAAAGGCACAGCCTGAAGCCCAACCTGAAAAGCAACCTGAGATCAAGCAGGAAGAGAAACCGGAAACCCAGCCCGCGCCTCAGCCAGAGGTTAAGCCTGAAGCTAAGCCTGAGCCAAAGACTGAAGTTAAACCGGCACAACAGCCTGAGCCTAAACCAGAAACAAAGGCTGTGGCTTCGACGGAATCTGCTGCAGCACTTGATCAATACGAGAAGATGGATTCACGTGTTCGTACAGGAGCCTATCGTATTGTCGGTACAGACCATGTCGAGAAGATCAAGCCTGGGGATAATCTGGCAAGAATCTGCAAGCGCACTATAGGACCAGATATGGAGTGCTATCTGGAAGTTTATAATGGCATTAAGGGAGATGCCGACCTAAAGGTCGGACAGGAAATCAAGATTCCCAAACTTGAACATAAGAAGAAAAAAGTCAAAAAAGACAATTAAATCGGTTTAATAATGAAAAAGTTTCTTAAAACTTATGTTTTGGGAAACTTTTTTAATATTATTTAGGTGGTATGATGTCGTATATTACCAACTAAATCTGTACTTTTGCGCTCAAATTTAGAAAACTAATAAAAAAGAAATATTATGGCAGAAGCAATTGACATCCGTGAGTTGAATATCCGGATAGAACAACAAAGCGCATTTGTCACAAATCTTGTGACAGGTATGGACCGTGTCATCGTTGGTCAGAAACACCTCGTTGACTCCCTTTTGATAGGTCTGTTAAGTGACGGACACATTCTCTTGGAAGGTGTTCCTGGCTTGGCAAAGACATTGGCTATTAAAACACTGGCACAGTTGATCGACTCCGACTATAGTCGTATCCAGTTTACTCCAGACCTTCTCCCTGCTGATGTCATCGGAACGATGATCTATTCGCAGAAGGATGAGAAGTTCCAGGTGAAGAAAGGACCCGTGTTTGCCAACTTTGTATTGGCTGATGAAATCAACCGTGCACCGGCCAAGGTACAGAGTGCCTTACTCGAAGCCATGCAGGAGAAGCAGGTGACTATTGGTAGTGAGACATTCCCGTTGCCGAATCCCTTCCTTGTGATGGCTACGCAAAACCCCATTGAACAGGAAGGTACCTATCCGCTGCCTGAGGCACAGGTCGATCGTTTTATGCTGAAGGTGGTCATCGACTATCCTTCGCTTGACGAGGAGAAGAAGATTATCCGTGAGAACATTGCTGGCGAAATGCCTAAAGTGACCCCTGTAACTACGGCTGAGGAAATACTGAATGCCCGTGCGGTGGTGCGTGAGGTCTATCTTGACGAGAAGATCGAGCAGTATATTGCCGATATCGTGTTTGCCACCCGCTATCCAGACCGTTATGGTTTGAAGGATCTGAAGGATATGATTTCCTTCGGTGGTTCTCCGCGTGCCAGCATCAATCTCGCCAAGGCAGCCCGTGCTTATGCTTTCATCAAGCGTCGCGGTTATGTGGTACCTGAGGATGTACGTGCAGTAGCCCATGATGTGCTGCGCCACCGTATTGGCCTGACCTATGAGGCAGAAGCCAGCAATATCACGAGTGAGGAAATCGTTTCAAAGATCATCAATAAAGTAGAAGTGCCCTAAACCTAGGATAACCTGGAATTGCTAGGATAACCTAGAAAGATTATGGAAACAAGTGAGATCATAAAGAAAGTCCGTAAGATTGAAATCAAGACTCGTGGTCTGAGTTCAAACATCTTTGCAGGTCAGTACCATTCTGCTTTCAAGGGTAGGGGTATGGCCTTCAGCGAGGTGCGCGAATATCAGTTTGGCGATGATGTGCGTGATGTCGATTGGAATGTGACCGCCCGTTTCCACCGTCCGTATGTGAAGGTTTTTGAGGAGGAGCGTGAACTGACGGTGATGTTGCTTATCGACGTCAGCGGCTCACTGGATTTTGGAACGCAGAAACAGATGAAGCGCGACATGGTGACGGAGATTGCTGCTACGATCGCTTTCTCTGCAATCCAGAACAACGATAAGATTGGCGTGGTTTTCTTCTCCGACAAAATCGAGAAATACATCCCGCCTAAGAAAGGACGTAAGCATATCCTGTATATCATCCGTGAGATGCTCGACTTCCACCCGGAGTCGAAGCGTACGGATGTGAAACAGGCGGTGGAGTTCCTGTCGAGTGTCCAGAAGCGTCGCACCACTGCGTTTATACTCAGCGACTTCTATGTACGCAATGATTTCCTGCAGTCGTTACAGATAGCCAACCGCAAACATGACGTGGTTGCTATTCAGGTCTATGACCAGCGTAGTAAGGAACTGCCTGATGTGGGACTGATGAAGGTGGTGGATGCTGAGACGGGTTTCGAACAATACGTCGATACAAGTTCCAAGCGTCTGCGTGATTCCTATCGTAAATACTGGACCAACCGCCAGTCGCAGTTATTAGAGACATTCAACAAGAGTAATGTTGATAGTGTGAGTATCGCCACTAACGAAGACTTCGTAAAGGCTCTACTGATTCTTTTCAAACAACGCAGTTGATGAAGAAAGTTTTTTTTCTCATATTAATGGCAATCAGCGTCCAAATGATGGAGGCGCAGTCTGTCGAGGCGAGCATCGACCAGATAGAGATGTTTGTCGGAGAACAGAGTCATGTCACGTTGAAGGCTGTGGCTAAGGAGAATGCCAAGGTGGAGTTCCCTCAGTTCAAGCCGACGGAATATGTGACACCCGGTGTGGAGGTATTAGCCTGTCAACCGCAGGAAGACAAAGCAACCGACAATGGTTTCGTGGAGCGGTCGATGGTCTATACATTAACCTCTTTCGATGACACCTTATATTATATACCGCCTCTGACGGTAAAGATTGATGGTAAACCATACCAGAGTAAGAGTCTCGCCCTGAAGGTGTTGACGATAGAGGTGGATACGACGCACGCTGAGAAGTTCTTCCCTCCGAAGACGGTACAGGATAATCCTTTCCTTTGGAGTGAATGGAGCCTGATATTTTGGTTGAGCGTTCTTCTACTAATCATCTCGGCTATAACATATTATATCTATATTCGTCTGCGCGACAACAAGCCAATCATCACGCATATCCGTATCATAAAGAAGTTGTTGCCACACCAGAAGGCGATGAAGGAAATCGAGCAGATCAAGGCCGATAAAATGATAACTGCAGAGAACTCGAAGGAGTACTATACGAAACTCACAGATACCCTGCGTAAGTATATCGAAGAGCGTTATGGCTTCAGTGCCATGGAGATGACGAGTAGTGAGATTATTGAGAAACTGATGGCGACACAGGACCAGAAAGGACTTGATGAACTCCGTGAACTCTTTACTACGGCAGACTTGGTGAAATTCGCCAAGTATTCGACGCTCATTAATGAGAATGATAAGAATCTCGTAAGTGCCATTGACTTCATCAATCAGACGAAACTTGAGAATGTGCCTACCGAGGAAACCGTTAAGCCACAACTCTCAGAGGAAGACCAGCGTAGCGTGAAGATGCGTCGTATCCTCAAGGCTGTGATCACAGCATTGCTCATAGTCAGTGCCTTGTTACTGTTCTATGTGGTTTATGCCACCTATCAACTCATCAATTAAGAAGTGAAGTATGGAATTTGCCAATAAAGAATATCTGTTTCTGCTGTTGCTGATGATACCTTATGTGATATGGTATCTGATGTATAGGAAGAAGACGGAGCCCACCATGCGAATGAGCGATACCTTCGCCTTTCGAGATGCGCCAAAGAGTTGGAAAGTGCGCCTCGTGCCACTCTCCATGCTTCTCCGTCTGTTGGCTTTTACAATGATTGTATTGGTGCTGGCCCGTCCGCAGACACAGAACTCTTGGAAGAACAAGACTATTGAAGGTATCGACATCATGTTGGCAATGGATGTCTCCACCAGTATGTTGGCTGAGGACTTAAAGCCCAACCGTATCGAGGCCGCCAAACAGGTGGCGGCTGAGTTTATCTCTGGACGTCCGAATGATAACATCGGTCTGAGCATCTTTGCTGGTGAGGCATTCACCCAGTGTCCGATGACCATAGATCATGGATCGCTGTTGAATCTCTTACATAATGTCCGTACTGACATTGCTGCTCGGGGACTCATTGAAGATGGTACTGCCATCGGTATGGGACTTGCCAATGCCGTCTCTCGTCTGAAGGAGTCGAAAGCCAAGAGTAAGGTGGTGATTCTGTTGACTGATGGTAGTAATAACCGTGGTGACATCTCTCCGATGACGGCTGCTGAGATTGCGAAGAGTCTGGGTATCCGTGTCTATACCATTGGCGTGGGAACAAATAATGTTGCGCCTTATCCGATGCCTGTAGCCGGAGGTGTACAGTATGTGAATATTCCTGTGGAGATTGACAACCAGACGCTCAGTGAGATTGCCGCCGCTACGGAGGGTGACTTCTATCGTGCCACAAACACCAAGGAACTCCGCAAGATATATCAGGAGATTGACCAGTTGGAGAAGTCGAAACTCAATGTGAAGCAGTTCAGTAAGAAATACGAGGCTTACCAGCCTTTCGCCATTATCGCGGTTCTTGCTCTGTTGCTTGAGATACTGCTACGTATAACTATATTTAGGAGGATACCGTAAGATGTTTAGATTTGAAGACCCCATATATCTCTGGCTGTTGGTACTGATTCCCATATTGGTACTAATCAGGTTTATTTCCTATCGCAACCAGAAGAAACGGCTCCGTAAGTTTGGCGACATGAAGTTGCTGAAGGAGCTGATGCCCGACGTGTCGCGATTCCGTCCGGTAGTTAAGTTCTGGTTGTTGTTGGCGGCTCTGGCATTACTTATTGTGATGCTGGCCCGTCCTCAGTTGGGAACGAAGATATCGCAAGAGAAGCGTACGGGTATCGAAACTATTATTGCCCTTGATATCTCCAACTCCATGCGGGCAGAGGATATCGTGCCCAGTCGTCTCGACCGTTCGAAGATGATGGTGGAGAACTTAGTGGATCATTTCACTAACGACAAGATCGGACTTATCGTGTTTGCGGGTGATGCTTTTGTGCAGTTACCTATCACGAGCGACTATGTGTCGGCGAAGATGTTCTTGTCGAGTATTGATCCTTCAATGATGGCTACGCAGGGTACAGATATTGCTGCTGCTATTGATATGGCTACCAATAGTTTTACGCAGGAAGAAGAGATAGGCAAGGCTATCATCGTGATCACTGATGGTGAAGACCACGAGGGTGGGGCATTAGAGGCTGCTGAAGCAGCCAAAAAGAAAGGTATGCGTGTCTATGTCCTCGGTGTCGGATCCTCGCAGGGTGCACCGATTCCCATCCCAGGTACAGGCGACTATATGAAAGATAATACGGGCAACACAGTAATGTCGGCTTTGAACGAGGAGATGTGTAAGCAAGTGGCTGCCGCCGGTGGTGGTGCCTATATCCATGTGGAGAATAATAGTCTTGCTCAGAAGCAACTCGACAATGAACTTGATAAACTTTCGAAGAAAGAGACATCAACAACGGTCTATAGCGACTACGACGAACAGTTCCAGGCCTTCGGTATTCTCGCCCTTCTGTTGCTCATTCTTGAAATATGTATCTTTGACCGTCGGAATCCGTTGCTGAAGAATATCTCCCTCTTTGGAAAGAGAAAAGTTGCTGCTACATTGTTATTGCTGTTCGTTATGAGTGCATCCGCCCAGACAGATCGTCAGTATATCCGTCAGGGTAACAAACAGTTTAATGCTGGTGACTATCCCAATGCGGAGGTGTCTTATCGTAAGGCTGTGGAGAAAAATCCTAAGAATCCGCAAGCAGTCTATAATCTCGGTAATGCCTTGTTGGCACAGAAGAAGGACTCTGCCGCCATCGAGCAGTTCCAGAGTGCTGCCAAGTTGGAAACCAATCCTTTACGCAAGTATCAGTCGTTCCATAATATCGGTGTTATCTGTCAGTCGCATAAGATGTATGGTGAGGCGATAGAGGCCTATAAGAATGCGCTCCGTCTGAATCCTGCCGATGATGAGACACGCTACAATCTGGTGCTCTGTCAGCATCAAAAACAGAAACAGGATCAGAACAAGCAGAATCAGCAACAGAATAAGAACGATCAGAACAAAGACGATAAGAAAGATCAGCAGAAACAAGACCAGAACAAGGATCAGGATAAGAAGGATAAGCAACAGGAGCAGAAGCCTCAGATGAGTAAGGATAATGCCGAACAACTGTTGAATGCTGCTATGCAACAGGAGAAGCAAACGCAGGATCGTATGAAGAAGGCTCAGCAGCAGCCGCAGCGACGCAATATCCTGAAGAACTGGTAATGTAAAAGGAAAAAGTGAGAAGTTGAAAAATGAAGAAGATAGAATATAGAGGTGAGTGGAGAGAGGTAAGAGGTGAGAGATTGCCTTTTACGTTGAGAATGATAGCGTTTATCTGCATATCTCTTACCTCTTGTCTCTTGTCTCTTACCTCTTGGAGCCAGACCCTGACAGCCTCGGCTCCATCTCAGGTTGCTGTAGGTGAACAGTTCCGCCTGACCTATACCATTAATACACAGAATGTGAGTGAATTCCGTGCTGGTGAGGTGCCCGAAGAACTGGAGGTGCTGATAGGTCCTAACCGTTCCATGCAGTCGAGCTATCAGATGATCAATGGTCACACCAGTTCCTCGTCGTCGATAACCTATACTTATATTGTTGTAGCGTCGAAGAATGGTTCGTTTACGATTCCTGCAGCCCATGCTGTGGTGGATGGAAAGAGCATAGCCTCAAATACCCTTACGATCAAGGTTGCTGGTAGTGCACGTAATCAGGCCAATGGTGGTATGGGTGGTCAGCGTCAGCGTGACGAAGAAGGTGAACTGCGTGATGCAGGTAGTCGTATTTCCGGCTCCGACCTTTTCATCAAAGTCAGCGCAAATAAGAAACGCGTCTATGAACAGGAACCCATTCTGCTCACTTATAAGGTTTATACGCTGGTAACGTTGACGCAGTTGGAAGGTAAGATGCCAGACCTGAAGGGTTTCCATACCCAGGAAGTTGACCTGCCGCAGCAGAAGAGTTTCAAACTCGAAACGGTTAATGGTCGTCCTTATAAGACAGTGACGTGGAGTCAGTATGTGATGTTCCCACAGTTGACGGGTAAACTTCAGATACCGAGTATTACGTTCAATGGTATTGTGGCGCAACAGAACCGTAACATCGATCCTTTCGAGGCTTTCTTCAATGGTGGCTCAGGCTATATTGAGGTAAAGAAACAGATACAGGCGCCAGGCATAGAGATTCAGGTGGATCCGTTGCCACAGCGTCCTACCAATTTCTCTGGTGGCGTGGGTAAGTTCAGTATCTCTGCCCAACTCGACAAGACTGAGGTGAAAGCCAATGATCCCATCAAACTGCATGTTGTCGTCAGCGGTATTGGTAACCTGAAACTGATCAAACAACCCGTCGTGGAGTTCCCGAAGGATTTCGACAAGTATGATGCCAAGATCACCGACAATACCAAACTTACCACCAATGGGGTGGAAGGGTCTATGATTTATGACATCCTCGCCGTGCCTCGTCATCAAGGCAAGTATGAGATACCACCAATCGAGTTTACATATTTCAATACCACCACTCGTCGGTATGAGACTGCCCGTACCGAGGGTTTCACTCTCAGTGTGGCGAAAGGTGCCGGTGGTAGTAACGTGAGTGACTTCACAGGACAGGAAGACCTGCAGATGTTGGGTAAAGATATTCGTCATATCAAGACAGGCGATACCCGTCAGCATTCACTCGATGATTTCTTCTTCGGTTCTACAGGCTATTGGATTGCATTGGCTGTGTTGGCTCTCATTTTCAACTCGTTGTTTTTCATCTTCCGTCAACGGGCTATCGAGAATGCCAACATTACCAAGCGTCGTGCAGGCAAGGCCAATAAGGTGGCGACGAAACGATTGAAGAAGGCTTCGAAGTTGATGGCTGACAACAAACCGGGTGAGTTCTACGACGAGGTGCTGCGTGCCCTATGGGGTTATGTCGGCGACAAGTTGAACATCCCCGTTGAACAACTCTCTCATGATAATATCAGCCAGCGTCTGACTGAAAGGAACGTGGATGGTGATACGATAGGTCAGTTTATGGGAGCCCTCGATGAGTGTGAGTTCGAACGTTATGCTCCTGGCGATCCTAAGGGAAATATGAATAAAGTGTTCGATAAGGCTATGACCGCCATTGAGAAGATTGAAGGAACGATGAAGAAGAAAGTACATGTAAACACCTCCGCTACAAAGGTGGTGCTCATACTTATCGCATATCACTTGTCACTTATCGCAGCCTTTGGCGTTACAAAGGCAGAAGCCGATTCCGCCTATGTTCGGGGTGAGTATCAGCAGGCTATCACACACTATGAAGCACTCCTGAAACAGGGAGCCTCTGCTGATCTCTATTTTAATCTCGGCAATGCCTATTACCGTACGGAAAATATCACCCGTGCCGTGCTCAACTACGAGCGTGCCCTGCTTCTGGCTCCCAGTGATCGCGACATCCGTTTCAACTTGCAGATGGCCCGTTCGAAAACCACCGATAAGATAACACCTGAACAGGAGATGTTCTTCGTGACGTGGTATCATTCGCTGGTTAACCTGGCAAGTGTAGATGGTTGGGCAAGAACGGCTCTGTTGTCTCTGGCTCTTGCCATCGTATTGGCATTGCTTTACCTCTTCTCAGAGCGTATCTGGTTGCGTAAGGTTGGTTTCTTTGGAGCCATCTTTGCACTGACTCTCTTTGTGTTGAGTAATGTCTTCGCTCATCAACAAAAAGATCTGCTTGTCAATCGTCGTGGTGCTATCGTCATAGCGCCTGCCGTTACCGTGAAAAGTACTCCTGCTAAACAAGGTACCGACCTCTTCATCCTCCACGAGGGTACGAAAGTTACCATCACCGACGCCTCGATGAAGGAGTGGAAGGGTGTACGTCTGGCAGATGGCAAGGAAGGTTGGATTGAGACGCGTCATATCGAGTTGATATAGTATTATGGATTGGCAGACAATCATAGATTTCGATAAACAACTGTTGTTGTGGTTCAACGGCAGTCAGTCGCTCTATCTTGATTATCTTGTCAGGACACTCACTCATGCCATTACCTGGGTACCATTTTATCTGAGTCTGTTCTATTTGGTGATGAAGAACAACGAGAACGTACAGAAGATATTGCTCGTGCTGGCAGGTGCAGGTCTCTGTGTGCTCATTGCCGGCACCATCGACGATACTATCGTCAAACCTACGGTAGCACGTTGGCGACCAACCCACGATCCGCAGATAGGCTTGCTCGTTGATATTGTCGATGGCTATCGGGGCGGCAAGTATGGTTTCTTCTCAGCCCATGCTTCCAACACATTCAGCATCGCCATCTTTTTCTGGTGGGTGGTGCGCAGTCGTCTGCTGACTACAGCGATGGTTATCTGGTCGCTTGCCAACTGCTGGACGCGTCTTTATCTTGGCGTCCATTACCCAGGTGACATTCTGGTGGGTCTCTGCTGGGGCACACTG
Source organism: Prevotella sp. (assembly GCA_017965725.1). Taxonomy (GTDB): domain Bacteria; phylum Bacteroidota; class Bacteroidia; order Bacteroidales; family Bacteroidaceae; genus Prevotella. The sequence continues at coordinate 5,084 of JAGCPK010000020.1, read as the reverse complement.
ACGGGTTCTCTCGTCTATTGGTTCTACCTGCGGGTATTACGCCGTATGGAGACGACGAAAAAGTTTACTTCCAGTCATTACACATCAACGGGCTATCAACGTAGCGATATCGATGTACCCGTCAGCGTACTTATCTTCACGCTCCTCTACGCCCTTTTCCGTCCCCTTTTCCTATAGTCTTATGTCCCCGAAAAATATTCGTATCTCCGACTATAATTATCCCTTGCCTGACGAGCGCATCGCCAAGTTCCCTATGGCGCAACGCGACCACTCCAAACTGCTTATCTATCAGAAAGGTGAAGTAGGGGAGGATGTCTTTTACAACCTGCCCAATTATCTGCCTGAAGGTGCATTGATGGTCTTTAACAATACGAAGGTGATCCAGGCACGTATGCATTTCCGCAAAGATACTGGCGCCTTGATTGAAGTGTTCTTGTTGGAACCTGCAGAGCCGACGGATTACGAACAGATGTTCCAGATTTCAGGTCATTGCGCTTGGTACTGTTTGGTGGGCAATCTCAAGAAATGGAAAGAGGGTTCGTTGACGAGAGAGTTTACAGTTGATGGTATACAGATTACTCTGAAGGCAACGCGTGGAGAGATTCACGGCACGAGCCATCGTGTCGATTTCGAGTGGACGGGAGGCATCTCCTTCGCAGAGGTGATCGATGCGATGGGCGAACTGCCTATTCCTCCCTATCTGAATCGTGAGACACAGGAGAGCGACAAGACCACCTACCAGACGGTCTATTCAAAGATCAAAGGCAGTGTGGCGGCACCTACTGCCGGATTGCATTTCACCTCGGAGGTGCTTCAGGCTATTGATGCGCATGGCATTGACCGTGAGGAACTGACTTTGCACGTTGGAGCAGGCACATTCAAACCCGTCAAGAGCGAAGAAATTGAAGGCCATGAGATGCATACCGAGTTTATCAGTGTGCGCCGTGAGACTATCACCAAACTTATCCGTCACGGAGGGCAGGCTATTGCCGTCGGCACCACCAGTGTCCGAACCCTCGAGAGTCTCTACTATATGGGTTTGAAGGTACTCTGTGATCCCGACCTCACAGAAGAACAACTCCATGTGGCTCAATGGGAACCGTACGAAGGAGTGATAAGTGAAAAGTATGGCCAGGAGGTCCTTGCTGTTGAGGCCCTGCAGGCGTTGGCAGATTGGATGGATGTCCACGAGATGACCGTGCTCCACAGCAGTACCCAGATTATCATCGCTCCAGGCTATGACTATAAGATTGTGAAGATGCTGGTGACGAACTTCCACCAGCCGCAATCCACCTTATTATTATTAGTGAGTGCTTTTGTCAAAGGCGACTGGCGCAAAATATACGATTATGCGCTCATTCATGATTTCCGTTTCCTTAGTTACGGTGATTCCTCCTTGCTGATTCCCTAACAATATCATTAACAGATTCTCAGGCACATCATCGTCAAGTCGTCGTTAGGCTCGGCACCGTTACGATGTTCTTCCACTTTCTCGGTGAGCATCTCAATGGTCTGCTTGGCAGACTCATAAGGTGTGGTGCGCAGGATCTCGAGCAAATGGTCATCGCCAAACTGCTCTTGTTCCTGGTTCTCTGCCTCATTCAGACCATCGGTATAGATAAATAGTTGAAGACCTTTCACACTTTCTATCTCTTCGCCTTCGAATTCGAAATCCGGCCACAGTCCGATGGGGGTGTTTGGAATCATCTCAATGAATTCCGTACCAAGTACAGGTGGGTTGTGTCCAGCATTACAGAACTTCATATGTCCAGTCTTCAGGTCGATGAGTCCGAGGAAAAGGGTGACAAACATGCTGTTGGCATTATCCTCGCCAGAGAGGGCGTTGTTCATACGTGTGCAGATCTCTGCTGGTTCCATATTCTGTGCTGCGAGGGTTCTGAACAGTCTGGTGGCCTGAGCCATGAACAATGAGGCAGGCACACCTTTGCCGCTGACATCACCGAGTGCGAAGTAGAGGTTATCTTCTTCTTCTGAGAGCACATAGCCGTACAGGTCACCACCCACCTCCTTGGCAGGTGTCATTGAGGCGTACATGTCAAGGCCCTCGTATTCAGGGAACACACTGGGCACCATCGACATCTGGATGTCTCGGGCAATACGCAGTTCACTGGCCATACGCTCTTTCTGTGCTGTCGTCTCCTCCAGTTGATCGTAAGCCTCCTTCAGTTCCTCGTGAGCCACCTCCAGTTTGTCGTGTGCTATCTTCAGGCGTTTGGCTGAGCGCAGACGGAAATAGATGAAGATGCTCAGTGCAACGAAAATAATCAGGGAGATGATGATGATGCCGAGTTGTCGCTGACGGGCCTGTTTCATCTCGAGCCGTGCCTTCTCTTCGGCCTGCTGCATCTTCAGTTCATCCACATGGAAGAGGGTGTTCATCTCCGTCAACTGGCGCTTGGTGTCGTGTACGTTGATGGAGTCGTTGATGACATACATCTCGTTGTACATCCTGGCTGCCTCGCGAAAACGGCCCATAGCCTCACAGATCTCCGCACGTTGTTTCCTGACGCGTATCTGGATGCCCTTGTCGTCAGAGTCAGACAACAGGCGCATCCGCTGGTCGTTAAGAGCCAGTGCCTCGTCGTTGAATCCCTGTTTCTTACAGAGTTCCGCCCTATAGTAGAGCCACATCCTGTTCAGCAGACTCTCGTCATTATAGCAGCGCTTCTTCATCTCGTCGAGCATGACGGAAGCCATCTCCAACTTGTCCTGTCCGAGTGCAGCCTGAGCACGTGCCTGATAGTAGTATGCCCATCGGTTGGCGGCTTCTCCTTCTTTGTCTTTGTCCTCATAGTACTCCGTGAGGAATTCGCTCCACTGGTTGCAGATAATGTCGATTCTCTCATAGTTTTTCTGGATGTCGAGAATATCTACATAGTAAGCGAATATGTCGGAGAGTTGCAGCGGCTTTTTATCCAACCTCATCAGTTGGTTGATACTCTTCTGGTACGAGTCTGCGGCCTGGTCGGTGTTATACATGTTGGCATACACATTACCCATGGAGTAGTAGGCCAGTCCCATGCCGTATCTGTCCTCACGCTCGAGGGCATCCTCGTACATCTCCTTAACTTCCTTCAAAGCCGTGTTGTTTTGTCCCGAGAAGGTATAGGTATCTACGAGCAGCGACCAAGTCTCGTAATAGTTCTTCCACTCCTTGATGTCGCGTAGGAATTCGAGTAGGGGAGGCACCTGTTCGTAGATGGAGTCGTTGAAGTCGTTATTATAAAAGAAGTTCATTTTCTGCACCCTGTTGTCGCCTTCCTCCTTCTTCACACCCTGACGGTGTGCTTCGGCTATCATGTCGTTGACACAGCGCAGTTGGTAATCCACATCGTCTGTTTCAAGACTGAGGAAATAGATTTTGGTGTAGATTTCCAGGCGATCAGCACCTGAGGCTTTAGGCAACTGCTTCCTCAATTCTTCGGTTTCACCAGCAAAGATGGATACCGAGGAACTGAGGAATAGGAGTAGAGTGACTATCAGTCGATTGAACTTCATTTGTTGTTTACTTGATAACTATTTTTTTATTATTCAGAATGTAGAGGCCCTTCTTGATAGGTTGATCTATTTCCCTACCTTGCAGGTCATACCACTTGTTGTTTGACAATGGTTTGTTGGCGAAAACGGTTGTGATACCTGTTAGAGGCTCTTCTTCCACCACAGGGTCTTCTGACTTAGGCAGCACGCCGCCAGAGGCTTCTGAGGGAGGATTGACGGTATAGGCTTTGGCCACGCTTACACCTACGGAAACGACTTTTCCGTGTGCTCTCTCACGTTTGCCGATAGGAGAGATAGATCTGGCTGTTGCACTCGTCTTCACCAAGTAGATGTAGCAGTAGGTACTGTTACTCACGTGGAAGGGCGTCTCCTGCAATCCTTCTGGAATGAAGAAGGGTTCACTATCATCATCCTCGGCAATAAGCGCATGGAACTCGTAGCCAGGGTCCGTGTCAAGGTCTGTCTTGATGTTTCCTTCACCAGCAGGAAGCAGGATGGTCAGACCAACATATTCGTTAGCAAAACTATCTCCACCAGGGATTAATTGATCATCTCCATTGCTTCTAACCCTTTTGGCTATGTCTTTGACGATATCGTCAGTCATCGTCACAGTCTCAATGTTGATACCTGGTCTGCCGTCAGAATCGCCTACATCAACGCCTTCGTCAGAAGATGGATCGCCACTATTTGGCAGGGTAATCAGCACATCATCCACGATGACGTTCTTCGTGTCTATCACCTTGACAGTACCGTCGCCTTCATATACCGGATTACCGTATTCATCCTTTACCTGAACAGTCTGTATGTTAAACGTCACGGTCTGGTCTATAACCGCCAGTGTCTGTCCGATAGTCAGTTTATCGGCTATTTTTTCTGTGGTCGAGCCATCATCGTTAGTGATGGTATAATACATATTCCCGTTCTTATAGGTTGTATTCTCAGGTTCAATGATAGTAACCTTCGTATTTTGATCGTATTCCACTTTCTCGAATCCATAGATGGCGCTTCCCCCATCGGTGTTCTCAATAACCACCGTACTTGGTACCTGGGTATTATTAAAGGCGGTGAAGTAGAGGTTACCTTTATTCTCCGCATTGCCCAGGTTGTTGTAGAAGATCTTATTCAACTTGTTGCCTTCTTCGCCGTTGAGATAAATGGTCAGTTCGGACAAACGGCTTTCGATAACGATTGTCTCATCTTGATTGTTAGTGATGAGTAGCGTTTTATCTACGGGGTTGTAGAGGAATGAATGATTTTCATCGCCGAGGACATTTTCCTCATTCTCCTCTGTCACTTGGATATCACCAATCCAAAGCGGATAACCTTGTGCCTGAGGTTTGTTCACAATGAGTTTGTAACTGGCCGTCTTGGTGGCGTAGGTGTAGTTGGTGCCGTCGGTGACGGTAGCCGTGATGGTAGTCTCACCGTTGCCTTTAATCGTCACCTTACCATTGCCATCAACGGTGGCTGCCGACCCATTGTCAGATGCATAGGTCACCGTACCGTCACCCGTCTTCGTCAGAGCGTTGGTGAAGGCAGCGTCGCCGTAGGTCTTGTTGATGGTG
>JAGCPK010000019.1 GCA_017965725.1 Prevotella sp. | reverse complement strand
TTATCGAAGCGCATTGACCGGCTTAATCACCACCTCCCTGTCGAAAGCGACGGGCTTCACTCGATACTCGTCCAGCACATAGATGCAGGTGCAGCCCACACCCGTGGTGGAGTAGTCGAGGTTGAAGGTGTAGCGGTCTGCCTGTGGCTGCAGCTGATAGGTGAACTGGCTCTTCGTCAGGTTGTCCGTCGTGAACTGATAAGCGTTGAAGTTGAAGGGCTCGTTCATGGAAATCTGCACACCCTTGCCCTCCTTGTTGAGCAGCTGCACATAGCGGTTGTCGGTACGCAGCGCATGGTCTTGCGGGAAGAGGTAAGGCTCGTACATGTCAGCCACACTCTTGCTCCAGATGCCCACCTGATAGCCAGTCTTGCGGTCGGGATAGTTCTCTTCAGGACCACGGCCATACCAAGTGATGCGGTCGAAGTCGTTCGCCACCGAAGTGGTGAAGCCAACGCGTGGCAGGATTTCGGGCAACTTGCCGTTCGGGCTCAGATGGTTGTGAATCTTGACGGTGCCGTCGTCGTAGAAGCTGTATGTGTATTCGAGCATATAGCCTGCAAACTGCACGCCAGAGATGTAGAGGTCGAGGGCACCGTATGAAGATGCGCCCACCTGCACAAACTGGCTCACCGTGACGGTGGTCTCGTAGTCAGAGTGGTTGAGACGGATGGATGTGGGGCGAGGAAGCACTTGGTTCACACCCTTGCTGTACCAGAGCGTGGCCACCTGATTGCCATAACCCTCAGCATAGCCGCCATTCACACGGAAGGCGTCCCAAGAGTCGAACTCATTGGCGATGGGAGCTCGCCAGAGGTTGAAGGTGACAGGGGCTTTGAGCACAGCCTTTCCGCCCACTTCAATCTGCTCCAGATTACCCGTTTCCTTGCTGATGACATAGCTGAAATCCTTGCCGCTAATCTTGATTTGCTTCTCATCCTCCTGAGCGTTCACCTGCTTGGCAGAAAGCTGTGGAGCAGGGGCAGGAAGGTTCCACGATGAGAGTTCCAGCTGATTCCAAGCCACCTCATGACCTGCCTTGGCCCACACCTCGTCTTTCTTCAGTTTCGAGGTGACAAGCACACGGTATTCCTTTCCTGCCACAATCGCGGGCTTATGATAAGGTATCTTGATGAGCTGAGTCTGCTGCGGAGCCGTGGTGAACTGGATGTCACCCTCTTCCAGCACTTGGTCGTCAGCCATCAATGCCCAGTGTGAGGCGTATTGAGTGAGGTCGGTGAAGAAGAGGCGGTTGGTCACTTCTGCCTCGCCCGTCTCAGCATTGAGCAGACGCACGCTGACAGGCTGGGTGGTCCACTTCATCTGCTTCATCTCGGGCTGCACGGTGCGGTCAGGCCAGATGCTGCCATAGGTGCGCATATTGCCGCCAATGGTGTAGAAGGTGCCTTCGTCCCGATTGCCGTCGAAAGTGAGATAGAGCACGGCATCTTCTGCTTTACCCTCGCCGTCGGCAAGACATTGGCTGTAAATGGCCACATTGTCCATCTCGGCATCGGCAGTGTAGGTGGTTTGAGGGTCTTGAGCGTGGTTGCCCGCAATTCTTCCTATATTGATGGGGTAAGGGAAGTTGCTCAATATGCCTCTTTCACCCCCTCCGTTATTGCCACGGCGGTTGTTGTTAGGTTCGGTCTGTGCAATGGTCTCGGTGCCTTTGAGCTGTCCGTCGATGTAGAGCTTCATCTCCTTGCCGTCCCAAGAGGCGGTCACATGGTGCCAGTTGCCAATCCAGTTGGCTGGCAAATCGACGGTCAGGGCATGCTTCACACCCGAATGCAGATAGAACTGCAGTTTGTCGGCTCCCTTCTGCACCACACCAAACTGCGTGTTGCCCTTCGTGATGTAAGGTGCGCCCTCGTAGGTGCCACACAGTTTGCCGGGCTTCACATCGAAACTGATGGTCAGTGCCTTGCTGGCAAGTTCCACATTGTTGCTGCGATACACTTCCACCCATTCGTCATGTCCGCTCAGGTGCAGCACACCCTTCTTCACCTTGGCGTTACCCATCAGGTGGACAGGCGTGTTGTAGGGCGAACTGTCAGTCAACGGACGGATATGCTCAGTGAGACCAGGGTTCACAAAATCCCAGATGGCTCCACCCATCAAGCGTGGATGACGGCGGATGATGGCCCAGTATTCGTCCATGCCGCCACCAGCATTACCAGCCACCGACAGGTATTCGTCCATGAACGATGGACGGGGGTCTTGTGCTTCAGGCGTCATCGCCGTGTTCATTTCCAGCTCATAAGGGGCAGGGTAGCGGGGGCCGATGATTTCCTCGCCGGGATGAGCGTAGGCGTTACCGCCATACATGAAATAGCGAGTGGGGTCGAGTCGCTTACCCTCCTTGATGACTTCGGTGATGAGGGGACCCTCGCCACTCTCGTTGCCAGCACTCCAGAAGAGCACACAAGCGTGGTTGCGGTCGCGCAGCACCAGCTTTTGCACACGTTCCAGATACATCTCACGGAAGCGCTGGTCGTTGGAGATGTATTCCGTGGCATGTGCCTCGGTGCCAGCCTCGTCGATGATGTAGAGACCATATTCGTCAGCCAGTTCCAGATACTTGTTCACAGGAGGGTAGTGCGAGGTGCGCACCCCATTGAAATTATGCTGTTTCAGAATCTCCATGTCCTTGCGGATGGTCTCCTCGTTCATGGCATGACCTAATTCGGGATGCTGCATGTGGGTGTTGGTGGCATTCACCTTGATGGGCTTGCCGTTCAGGAAAAAAGTCTGATGCCTGATTTCCGTCTCCTTGAATCCCATCTTGCTGGCGATTTCCTGCATCACCGCGCCCGACTCATTCAGCAGCTCGAGCTTCAGACCATACAATACAGGCGTTTCACAAGTCCACTTGTCGGGGTTTGTGATGAGCGACGAGAGTTCCACCGTCTTCTTTCCCTTACCGTTCATCGTGAATCGGTCGGATGTCAGCTCCTTCACCTTGTTGCCCTTGGGGTCGGTCAGCGTGGCGCGAACAGCGTAGGAACCCTGTGCGTCCTCATATTTCTTCACATCCACCTGCACCTTCATCGTGGCATCCCTGTATTGGTCGTCAAGGTCGGTGGTCACGTACCAGTCGAAGAGGCGCGTCTTGGGTGTGGCATAGAGCGTCACATCGTCGAAGATGCCAGCTAGTCGCCAGTAGTCCTGACCTTCCAGATAATAACCGTCACAGTACTTCACCACACAAACAGCCAACACGTTCTTGCCGGGCTTCAGATAGGGAGTCACGTCATATTCAGCAGGTTCCTGTCCACCCTCGTTATAGCCCACCTGCTGACCGTTCAGCCACACAAACGAACCGCTCTGTGTCTTCTCCATACGCAGGAACACCTGCTGTCCCTTCCAGTTGGCAGGCAGGGTGAAGGTCTTGCGATAAGCGCCCGTTGGGTTATAATCTCTCGGCACAAAAGGCGGATTCGCTCTGAAGGGAGCAGGCACATTGCGGAACTGCGCATCGCCATATCCCTCCATCTCCCAGTTGCTGGGCACATGGATGGTGTTCCACTTGCTGTCCTTGAAGTCCGTCTTAAAGAAAGTCTGCGGCACCTCCTCGGGCGTGTTGGCAAAGAAGAAACGCCAATCGCCATTCAGCGACAGATGTTCCTTGGCAAGGTAATAAGCATGTCCCTCCTCTTGGTTCTCCTCAAACACCGTGGTGTTCTCGATGTAGTCATAGATATGCTCCAGATACTGAGCGCTCGCCTGCAGCGAGCAAGCTGCAAACAGACAAACGGTAAGATGTTTAATGTTCATATTGTTTATTTTTTTTGTATTCTCTACAGATAGGGTTAGTTTTGCTTTGCAAAGTTACAACAAATTTTCAACATCCAATGGCATAATAATAAAAAAAAAGGAAAAAAGTGATATTGGGGCATCATATAGATAACGATTACGCCCCCCTTATCTACATGATGCTCTTTTCTTTACTCTGTTGTATATTCAAACCAATCAAAATCTGCATATCCATCATCACCCTGGGCAAACAAGCCAAGCATCACGCCTGTGAACCCGCCTATCACCTCGGTGGATAGGTAGCGGTAGTCCATCTTGCTGAGTGTGGTGAATGAATTGCCATCGGCGGAAACTTG
>JAGCPK010000018.1 GCA_017965725.1 Prevotella sp. | reverse complement strand
TCTGCCGGCTTCACCAGACGGGCATTGGGAATCACCTCCCCTTCTGCCGTTGTCCAGTCAGAACCGTTCTTGATGTTATTGATTTGACTTGTAGGGATCTGGTAGAAATCTATCATCTCCCTGCGGATATGGGGCTGTCCTTGTTTCTCACGAATCAGATAGCCACAGGTAGGCATCCTATGCTGCAAAGGGATGGTTTCTACCGTGAGACTGCGATCCTCATAGATCACAGAAATCTTCGTCGTATCCACAGGATGGAAGGCGATGTCAAAGCCCAGGTCGTGCGTAAAGAAGTCTATCTGACTCTGTAGCATCGGTCCCAGTTCCTTAGGAGCATGAATGTGCAAGGTAGCCGTCCGTCCCAAAAGACCGAAGGTAGATATCATGCCTATCAGTCCAAAGCAGTGATCACCGTGCAGATGTGTGATGAAGACATGGCTCAGTTTGGTGAAGCGCACCCGACAACGTCGCAACTGCATCTGAGTACCCTCCGCACAGTCGAGCATCAGTACCTTGTCACGCACCTCGACGACTTGCGACGAAGCAGAATGACGAAGGGTGGGAAGCGCACTTCCACACCCTAAGATATGTACCTTAAACGGCTCCAAGACTCAACAATGATTAGTGGTCGATACGGAACTCGTCACCGCTATCCTCCAGTTTCAAGCCATGGAGATCCATTGCCGGTTTCTCCTTCCAACGGCTGTACTCAAAAGTCTCCTCCTCCTGCTTATCCACGCCACTTGTCTTGTAAACCAGAGAATCGGCTCCAAGAAGGATAAGTTCGTATAGATTCAGTTCCTCCATATCACCACCGCCTTCACGCTGGGAAAGGATCTCCAGTTTGCCGTTATATATCTTCCATGTCTTATAGACAATACTGCTCTGGTCGATGCTCTCGGCAATACCACCTTCCTTGATACGGATACCTACCTCAGAACTGCCGTCAATGGGATTCGGCATCACCCAGTCACCTAAGAGGGTGTTCTGGTTGATGACAATCTGAGCCTCGGTTTTGTTCTTGTTAGGCAACACCGCCATACGGTCACCAGCCTGCAAACCACCGAACACCTGTCCATTTTCCTGAGCATTGGTCAGATCCAGATTCAGCGTATCGCCATTGTCTGTCAGCAACTGAAGCGTGTTCATGGCTGTACCATTACCGCAGAGACCATAGATAGTCTTGTCGAAGGGGCTATAACTCTCTGTAGAGTCTGACTCCTCAAATTCAACCTGTTGTTGCTGGGCTTTTCCGCCACCAAAGCAACTGCTCATCGTTAGTGCGACAGCAGCCGCCATTCCGAAAAATACATTTTTCTTCATAACCTTTTATGATTAATTTTACAACACTTTCTTCGCTTCATTCCATAGTTCATCCATTTCTTTCAAAGACATGGTTTTCAATGGTTTACCCATCTTTATGCTATGCTCTTCTATATAGTTGAACCTGTCAATAAACTTACGGTTTGTCATCTCTAGTGCATTGTCGGGATTCAGTTTGTAGAGACGTGCAGCATTGATGACGGAGAAGAGAAAATCGCCCAGTTCCTTGGTTGAGTTCTCCTTGTCCTCTTTATTCAATTCCACCTCCAACTCGTCGAGTTCCTCACGCACTTTCTTCCAGACATCCTGCCTGTCCTCCCAGTCGAAGCCCACATTACGAGCCTTATCCTGAATACGGTAGGCTTTAATCAGAGAAGGCAATGCTTCAGGCACACCCGAGAGCACACTCTTGTTACCGTCCTTCTCTTTAAGTTTGATCTGCTCCCAGTTCTCCAAGACTTGCGTGACGGTAGATGCATTAGTTTGACTAGTACCATTAGTCTCACTAGCATTCTCCGGCACATATGGCAGCGGCTTAGGATCCTCAGCGTCGATCTGTGAGGGGTGATAGACATGTGGATGTCTCGTTATCATCTTCTTTGTCAATGCATTGCATACGTCAGCCATATCAAACAGTTCCTTTTCCTCTGCAATCTTTGCATAGAAACAAATATGCAGCAGCACGTCACCCAACTCCTTGCAGATATCGTGGATGTCGTTTTTGATGAGGGCATCACAGAGTTCATAGGTCTCTTCGATGGTATTCGGTCTCAGGCTCTCGTTGGTCTGCTTCTTATCCCACGGACAATTGGCCCTTAACGCATCCAATACGTCGAGAAACCGTCCGAAAGCCTGCATTTTTTCCTCTTTTGTATGCATATAACATCAATTATCCGTGCAAAAGTACGAATTTTAAATGGAAATTTAGTAATTTTGCAGCGATTTTTGAAAATAATTATATAATTATATGGAATTAGCAAGCAAATACGACCCAAAAGAGGTCGAAGCCAAGTGGTATCAATATTGGCTTGACAACAAACTTTTCGCCAGCAAACCTGACGGACGTGAACCTTATACCATCGTGATCCCACCACCCAATGTGACGGGTGTGCTCCACATGGGACACATGCTCAATAATACCATTCAAGACATCCTGGTACGCCGCGCCCGTATGGAGGGTAAGAATGCCTGTTGGGTGCCTGGCACCGACCACGCCTCTATCGCTACAGAAGCCAAGGTGGTGAAGAAACTTGCTGGCGAGGGCATCAAGAAGCGCGACCTCACCCGCGAGCAGTTCCTGGAGCATGCCTGGGACTGGACGCATGAGCATGGCGGCATCATCCTGAAGCAGTTGCGCCGTTTGGGAGCCAGTTGTGACTGGGACCGCACCGCCTTCACGATGGACGAGACCCGCAGCGAGAGTGTCATCAAGGTCTTTGTCGATCTCTATAACAAGGGACTTATCTATCGTGGTCTCCGCATGGTGAACTGGGATCCCAAGGCCCTCACCGCCCTCTCTACCGAGGAGGTTATTTATAAAGAGGAACAGAGTCACCTCTTCCACCTGAAATATTATGTGGCAGACCTGAAGGCCCTCGATAATGAGGAAGCCCTGAAAGCCGACGGCAACATCATCCACAAGGACGAGAAAGGCTACTACGCCGTCGTCGCCACCACCCGTCCTGAGACCATCATGGGTGATACCGCCATGTGTATCAACCCCAAGGACCCGAAGAACCAGTGGTTGAAGGGCCGCAAGGTGATCGTTCCTCTGGTGAACCGTGTCATCCCCGTCATCGAAGACCGTTACGTAGATATCGAGTTCGGTACGGGCTGTCTGAAGGTAACACCCGCCCACGATACCAACGACTATATGCTGGGCAAGACCCACAACCTCGAGACCATCGATATCTTCAATCCCGACGGTACTATCAGCGAACAGAGCCCCATCTACGTCGGCATGGATCGTATGGACTGCCGCAAGCAGATTGCAAAAGACCTGCAGGAGACTGGGCTGATGGAAAAGATTGAGGACTATACCAATAAGG
>JAGCPK010000017.1 GCA_017965725.1 Prevotella sp. | reverse complement strand
TCTCTTTTTGATGGTGCTGTTGTTCATGCCGTTGGAGAGGATACAGGCCTTTGTACCCATCGCCTTCCGCATCAGTAATTGGATGTATTGGCTCACGTCTGAACCTGACGAGAGGACGGATGCATCGGCTTCATACTCATGGATGGTTCGCAAGTCGCGACGCAGGAGCCATACCACAGGGTTGAACCATTGCAGGGCCGTAAGTACTTCTACGAAGAAGATATCCCAACTGTGATGCTGTTGGATATGTCCCCGTTCGTGAGCAAGTATCGAAGGGTTGCACTCCTCGTAGTCAATCCGGCTTAACACGATGGTGCGCATCCATGAGAAGGGTGCGACGGGCAGGTCGACAACTGCCAGTGTCACGCCATCCTCCAACGAATGTTGCTCACTATCCTTGATCATTCGGCGTAATTGCCGATAACTTTTCGCGATATATAGTGATCGGCAGAGAAGGCCGATGATGAAAATGGCAAAGATGACAGATGAAGAATCAAGGGGACTGGTCGCGTGATTGTGGTCTTTGACCCAATCATGGACCTGTCCCTCTGATTCTCCCAATTCTGTGATCACCAGCCCGGCAGTATCTATCACCGGTATCTGCTCAACCTCTATTGCTTCATGTAGTGTGATGACGCACAGAGGCAAAACCAGCGAGAGCAAAATGGACGACAGCAACACGATACGGTTCAGCCGATGCATCGTCTCACGCTCCATCAACAGCCGATAGCAGAAATAAAACACGGCTATCAATACGGCGACCTTCAAATCGTAAATCAGAAACTCAGCCATTACTTACGGTGTTTTAAAATTTCCAGAATTTCACTGACCTCTTCATCGCTTAACTGCTCATCCTTGGCAAAGAAAGAAACGAGCGATGCAAACGAACCGCCAAAGAATGTGTTCTGCACCTCTTTCATATACGCACGCGTGTAGTCCTCTTTACTGATGGTGGTGCTGAAGAGTTGTGCCTTCCCTTTTTTCTCCGAACTGACAAACCCCTTATCCTTTAATATCTTCAGGAATGTCAACAGTGTGGTCAGGGCCGGCTTAGGCTCTGGGTATTTCTCCATAATCTCAGATGAATAGCCCTTGCTCTCTGGCAATGACCAGAGGATGCTCATCACTTGTGTTTCTGCCTTAGTCAGTTGACCTTTAGTTTGTCTTTTCTCTTCCATATTCTAAACTTTTAGAGTTTTCGGTGGCAAATATACTCTAAACTTTTAGAATTTCCAAATATTTTCTCTAATTCTTTAGAATATTAACAAGAATTAAGAGGATAATGCTCGGATATGATGATGAAATAAGACTCAGATAAACAAATCAAGGGACTGGATTCTTGAAATCAAACCAGCCCCTTAAGAGTTGAAGGTTACACCTATTCTTCTATTACTTCTTGAAGAAGGAGGCGATCCAAAGGATGAGAGCCGCACCGATGATGGCTGTGGCGAGTTGTCCGAGGAGGCCACCCCAAGAGATGCCAAGCAGGTCAAACAGCCAACCGCCGAGGGCACCGCCAAGGAGACCCAGCACACAGTTCATAATGATGCCGAAGCCACCACCTTTCATTAACTTGCCAGCGCAGAAGCCAGCCAAACAACCAAGAAGAAGTGAAATGATAATACCCATAACTTTACTATTTAATTGGTTTGATGCTGCAAAAATAAGAAAAATAATTGAAATGACAAAGAAAAACGCTCACTTTTTCTTGTCTGCGAGATACATACCGGCCAAAATAAGGCCAGTGCCGAGGAGGAACCAGACGGTGATATGCTCATGGAGCAGCCACCAGGCAAAAAGAATGGTGACGACGGGATTGAAATAGACATAGTTGGTGGCAACGACGGCACCCAGTTTCTTCAACACCCAGTTCCAGGCCACAAAACAGAGCATTGAAGCGACACAGCCAAGGAACAGGAGGTTTACAATCGTTGACAATTGGAAATTGAGTATTGAGAGTTGAGAATCACCAACTGACAGGTTAAAGATACTGACTTCGGCTGGCCGTAGGATAAAATAAGGTATCATAGACAGCAGGCCATAGATGAAGACCTTGCGTGTGATGAACACTGCATCGTATTTCTTGTTGGCCGAAATCATCAGGAGCGAATAGAATCCCCAACAAAGCGCAGCGGAGAAAGCCAAAGAGTCGCCAACTGGCGAGAGATGGAGCACAAAACGACCGTTGAGCACGACGATGACCACACCAACAGCAGCCATCAGTGTGCCAACGACCTGCACACGGTTGAGTCGTTGGGACTTGTAGAATATCGAGATGAGGGCAGCAGCAACCAATGGGGAAAGACTGACGATGAGCGACGTGTTGGTTGTCGTGGTATGGTTCATCGCAGAATTCTCCGTGAGGAAATACAACGACCCGCCAGAGACACCCAAGGCCAGCAACAGGAACTCATCTTTCAGCGAATCAGAAAACCACCGATGTTTCTTCCGCGTCAGAGAATAACCCAGCAATAGAAGATAGGCAATGATAAAGCGCAACGTGAATATCTGAGCCGGCGAGAGACCAGTCAAAAGCAGCATCTTCGTAAACACGAAGGTGCTGCCCCAGATGGCCACGACGATAAAAGCCACCAGATGATATACCAGTTTTCCGCCTCTCACCTCTTAATCTCTATGTCGCGCTTCACATTGTTGCGGATCTTTGTGAGATAGCCCTTCATACCCTCGGCATCCTTGGTGTCGATGATCTCCAGAAGTTCCTTCAATTCCGTACGAATCTGACTGACCTGATCGTGGGTGTATGGGTTGAAGAGGATTTCCTGCAACAGGTAGTCGTCTTCATTCAACACGCCCTTGGCAATCCGCATGTGACGCTTGAAGGTGGTGCCTGGTGCATCCTGATGCTTCATGACTGCCGCAAACACGAACGTCGAGACGAAAGGAATGGAGAGTGAGTAGGCCACCGTCCTGTCGTGCTCCTCGAAGGTGTATTCGTAGATATTCAGTCCTAACTTTTGATAGAGATCCTTGAAGAATATCCGTCCCATGTAGTCGCCTTCGCTGATGATGATGGCATTCTCCTCGGAGAGTTGTTGCAGGTTGGCAAACGTCGGACCGAACATCGGGTGGGTACTGACATACCGCATGCCCGAAGCCTCATAGAAATCCTTCAGGTCCGTCTTCACCGAAGCGATATCACTGATGATACACTCTTTCGGCAGATAGGGAATCACCTCCTTGAACACGGGGATGGTATATTTCAGCGTCACAGCATTGATCAGCAGTTCCGGCTTAAACGCCCTGATTTCCTCATAGGTTGTTAACCGCTGACAGTTGTAGGTAAACCGCATCCGCTTAGGGTCTCTCTCGAAGACCGCCACCTCGTGATCGAAACTCAGCAGGTCGATGAAAAAACTTCCCATCTTACCTGCACCCATGACTAATATTCGCATTATTTATTGATGATTTCTATTTGTTGACGGACACTTTCCTCATGGATATTCTCGAACACATGGGCCACGAACTCCGGATCCATGCCACAGAGGGCTCCCTGGGCACCACGCTTGTTCAGGATCTCGTTGTAGCGGTTGGCCTGCAGCACTGTCATATTGTGCTCCTTCTTGTACTGACCGATCTCACGACACACGCGCATACGCTTGGCGAGGACATCCATGATCTGGTTGTCGAGTTCGTCGATCTGCTTACGCAACTGCGTGATGCCCTCCGTCGACTGCTTCTCGTCACGGATCACGAGTAGGGAGAGGATATAGTCGAGCACATCAGGTGTCACCTGCTGTTTGGCATCACTCCATGCCTTGTCGGGATCACAGTGACTCTCAATGATCAGACCGTCGAAGCCCAGGTCCATGGCCTGCTGACAGAGCGGAGCCACCAACTCACGGCGCCCTCCGATATGACTCGGATCACTGATCAACGGCAACTCGGGGATGCGACGACGCAGTTCAATGGGAATCTGCCACATCGGCATATTACGGTAGATCTTTTTATCGTAGGAAGAGAAGCCACGATGGATAGCACCCAGACGTTTGATGCCCGCCTGATTCAGACGCTCCAGGGCACCAATCCAAAGTTCGAGGTCAGGATTCACGGGATTCTTTACGAACACAGGCACGTCCACGCCCTGCAAAGCATCAGCGAGTGCTTGCATGGCAAAGGGATTGGCCGACGTACGGGCACCGACCCAAAGGATATCAATGCCATACTTCAGGGCCAGTTCCACATGCTCTGGTGTAGCCACCTCGGTAGAGACGAGCATCTTAGTCTCTTTCTTCACCTGAGCCATCCAGACGAGGGCGGGTTCACCGTGTCCCTCGAAGCCGCCTGGTTTGGTACGGGGTTTCCACACACCGGCACGGAAGTTGTGGCAGCCTTTCATCGCCAGTTCCCTGGCGGTAGTCATCACTTGTTCCTCAGTCTCAGCAGAGCAAGGGCCTGCAATCACGAAGGGACGTTCATTGTCACTCGGAAGTTTTAAGGGTTCTAATTCCAGTTCCATTTTATATCGTTTTTTTAATTCTTTCTAATGCTTCTTTGATCTTGTCCTCTTTCGCACAGAGGGAGATACGTATATATCTCTGACCGTTGCTACCGAAGATGAAACCTGGGGTGATGAAGACACGGGCTTCGTGGAGCACACGCTCCGTCAGGTCTTCGACATCGGCATATTTCTCAGGGATCTTTCCCCACAGGAACATACCCACCTGATTCAGATCGTAGGTACATCCAAGTACCTTCATGATCTCCTCAGCATATTTGCGACGACGACCATAGGTCTCGATATTATATTCACGGTGCCAAGCCTCGTCATTCTTGTAGGCCTCAGCAGCAGCGAGTTGAATACCACGGAACGTACCGCTCTCAATGTTGCTCTGTACTTTTAATATCCACGAGATAAACTCCGCATTCGTGGCGCATAGACCTACACGCCAACCCGGCATGTTGTGACTCTTCGACATCGAGTTAAACTCTATGCAGCACTCTTTGGCCCCAGGCACCTGAAGCAACGACATCGGATGCTCGTTCAGGATGAAAGAATAAGGATTGTCGTTCACTACGACGATACCGTGATCCTTGGCAAACTGCACCAGTCGCTCGTAGGTCTCCATCCGTGCATTGCCACCCGTCGGCATATTAGGATAGTTGGTCCACATCAGTTTCACCTTCGAGAGATCCATCCTTTCCAGTTCCTCGAAATCTGGCTGCCAACCGTTGTCCTCGCGCAGGTTGTAGTTCACGATCTTCGCCCCTAATATCTTCGACAGCGAGGTATAGGTGGGATAGCCCGGATTCGGCACCAGCACCTCGTCGCCGGGATTTACGAAAGCCAACGTCACGTGCAGGATACCCTCCTTTGAACCAATCAGTGGCAGGATCTCTGTCTTGGGGTCGAGATCCACGTTATACCAACGCTTGTAGAAACCAGCCATTGCCTCGCGCAACTCTGGTGTACCCTGTGTGGGTTGATAACCATGCGCATTGGGTTGTTTGGCCACCTCACAGAGTTTCTCGATGGTCTGCTCCGATGGCGGCATATCAGGACTGCCAATGGCAAGACTGATAATATCCTTCCCCTCGGCATTGAGTTGTGCCACTTCCTTCAGTTTCCTACTGAAATAGTACTCACTGACTAAACTTAATCTATCTGCTGGTTTAATTGGTCTGTTTGCCATCCTTATATTCTCCTAAAATCTTTAAGTCCTTTGTTAATGGAATGATCGCATCAATGCTCTGACGGTATCGGGTGAGGTCATCGTACATCACATCGACATAGAACAGGTACTCCCATTCCCGTCCGATGATCGGCAACGACTGAATCTTCGTCAGATTGATCTTGTAGAATGAGAGAATCGCCAAAACATGAGAGAGACTACCCTCCTCGTGAGGCAGTGAGAAGACGATGCTCGACTTGTTGGTTTCCAACAACGGACGGAGCATATCAGCCTTGTTGGGATTCGACACCACGAGGAAACGGGTGAAGTTGTGCTTGTTATCCTCGATATGGTCTTCGAGCACCTTTAGCCCGTACAGTTTTGCTGCCTCTGCATGGCAGATGGCTGCCCAACCTTTCTTCTGTCCCTCTGCAATCATCTTAGCCGAGCCAGCCGTATCCTCTGCCTCCACATTCTTCAACTGCGGGTGCTGTGCCAGGAACTGACGGCACTGCATCAGGGCCACGGGGTGAGAGTGTACCTCTGTAATCGTGTCCCAGTCGTCTTCAGGCAGACAACAGATGCTGTGGGTGATATGCAGTTTGTGCTCGCCTACTACTGTCGTCCCACTGTCGCGCAACAACTCATAGTTGTGCAGCAGCGAACCTGCAATTGTATTCTCAATGGCAAGCATACCGATAGCGGTAGGATCCTGCTTGATGCTCTGAAACACCTGTTCGAAGGTTGAACAACAAATCAACTGTATCTGTTCTCCCTCAAAATACAAGTGGGTCGCGATATCGTGGAACGAACCCTCGATTCCTTGAATGGCAATTCTCTTCATCTATGTAATTTACAATTTGACAATCTACAATTTATTAAAAACTCCGCTTTCACCTTTTCGTGAAGCGGAGCCTTATTTCATTTTTTCATTCTTTTCAATCTTTCATTCTTACTTACGGCCTACCGCTTCACAGTTCCCTGCAAAGTAAAAGTAATAACCGTAAAAGTAAGCGTTTAACAATGACATATTCTGTTCGTTTTTGTCTTTTCGGCTGCAAAAGTACATCATTTTTACGAAACAAACAAATAAAATGAAAGAAATTTTGCGATTTCGCTTACTTTTTTCATTATCTGCCCCACTGGCGGCGTATTTCATCACGATCCACCTCGTCTATCAGAATTTCCGCCAGTGCCGTGATGACCTCAAAGGGAATCTGCAGACGAGGATCATCGCTGTCGGAGGTGATAGAAGGCAGGAAATGTTTCATCTCATTTTTATACACCTCCCTCATCCTATTACCATCCTTGCCACTGTCAACCGAACAGGAGTAGGTCACATTGGCCAGACGATCGCAGAGTTTCACGAAAGGAGCGTAGGGTGTCTCACGTATGCCTTGATAATACTTCTCCCCTGCCCGCTCTGCTCTGGTGCGTCCTTTGTCGTTGGTCAAGGCATACGCAATCTCCGTCGCCATCAGCGCCTGCTTCTCCGACATCCACTTACGGGCCCGTTTCATCACATCATTATACGAGAGACGGGCATCTTCAATGGCGTCGTGATAATAGCCTCCAAAGAACATCGGTACAACATCATCCTCGCTGACGCACACCAGATAACCAAAGTCGGAGATACCCTCTACCACCATATCCAGATGGAAGCCATACGGTAAATCATCGCCATAGGTCTGGTTTACACTCTGGTGCAGTTCATGGGCCGAGAGCCTGATCTGCTCTATCTGTGCAGCATATTTCTTCTGATACTTCTGAAATTCTTCTTTCGTCATAATACATTATTTTATCGGTTCCATGTGGATGGTGACATGTGTCTTCGCACCAAACCGTTCCTTTAGTTTATGTTCGATAGCCGTTGCCCGCTCGTGAACTTGGCATAGTGGCAGACTTCCATCCATCCGCACGTGAGCCTCGATGGCGATACGGTTGCCGATACGACGGGTACGCAGGTTATGAGGCTCCTGCACATCGGCGAACGACTCAATAATCCCTTCTATCTCCTGTTCTGTCTCTGCTGGCAATGAACATTCCGTCAGTTCTCCGATACTCTTCTTCAGCAACTCCCAAGCCACCTTCACGAGCATCAGTCCTACCACAATTGAGGCGATAGGGTCGAGTACTGTCCAGCGCTGTCCTAATAAGATGGCACCACCAATACCGATGGCAGCGCCTATCGACGAGAAGGCATCACTGCGATGGTGCCAGGCATTGGCAATCATCACCTGCGAGTCGAGTTGACGACCTCTCCTAGCCGTATATTGATAGAGCAGTTCCTTCACCAGTATCGAGAGCAAGGCTGCCCACAAGGCAATCCAGCCAGGAGCCTCAAGTGTAGCCCCATGCCACCAATCATATAGTTTCAGACCACCAGAGACGATGATGCCTGTCGCCGCAGCCACCAACGCCAGACCAATCAGAAACGAGGCGATGGTCTCGAACTTGCCGTGACCGTAGTCGTGCGACTGATCCTGAGGCTTCGCACTGATGCTCACAAACACCAGCACCACCAAATCAGTCACGAAGTCCGACAACGAGTGGACGGCATCAGCAATCATGGCCGAACTATGCCCCAGTACACCTGCAATGAACTTAAACGTCAGCAGCGCCACATTACCCGCACTGCCCACCAGCGTCACCTTATATATCTCTTTCTCGCGAGTCATCCGAAATCCTTACTTCATCAGACGACAGATCGCTTCCAGATACTGGCGGTCTGTCTCGTCGAAGGTCGCCAGTTCCTTGCTGTCGATGTCGAGCACAGCCGTCACCTCACCTTCTTCAGAGAATAGCGGCACCACAATCTCTGACCTTGAGAGACTGCTACAGGCGATATGACCGGGAAACTGCTCCACGTCAGGCACGACGATGGTCTCCCTGCGCTGCCAGGCAGTGCCGCAGACGCCCTTTCCGAAGGGGATATGTATACAGGCGACAGGTCCTTGAAAAGGTCCCAATACCAGTTCATCACCCTGCACCCGATAGAATCCCGTCCAGAAGAAGCCCATCTCCTGATGGATGGCCGCGCATACATTCGCCATCACAGCCACCGTATCCGTCTCGCCCTTTATCAGGTTCTGTATCTGCTCTGTCAGCAATATGTATTTCTCTTTCTTTTCCATACGCATTTTTCCGGTGCAAAGATAAACATTTTCCCGCATATACACAAACTCCTCTGTCTTTTTTTGAGCATTCGTTTGGCTGTTTGCCATTTATTTCGTACTTTTGCCACGAGAATAAGTTTTTTTGTAAAACCCCTTTAACGACAAACAGGAAAATGAAAACAAAGCATATTCAATACGAGACCCACGGCACCTGCTCGAAGATGATCGACGTGACTGCCGACGAAAACGACATCATCCAACAAGTGTTCTTCCTCGGAGGCTGCAACGGCAACCTACAAGGTGTCAGTCAGTTGGTGCGCGGCCAGTACATCGACGATGTCATCAAGAAACTCAACGGCATCCGTTGTGGCACGAAAGGCACCTCCTGCCCCGACCAACTCTGCCGTGCCTTAGAACAACTCAAAAACGCTCCTTTGAAGGAGTCTTAATTAAGTTCATCTATGAGATTACGAGTTATCATCGCAGCGGTATTATTGCTGGGTTTTCTCTGTTCTTGTTCCAATGATGATCCTGCACCGATTGAGCCTGTGCTGCAGGACGGTGTGTGGACGGGAACCGGTGAGGGTCGCAATGGAACCATCCTGGTGAGAATGACTGTGGAGGGACACCAGATCACCGATATCGTGGTGGTAAGCCAATCGGAATCGTCCTTTGCCCAAGACGCCATCAACGAGATGGTGGCACGTGCGCTCCGAAAACAGGCTCTTATGAGTGTTGAGGTGGATGCTGTCTCAGGAGCCACCCTTACCAGCACTGGTGTGATAGATGCCGTGAACATGGCTATCCAGGCGGCACTTGGACAGGATGTTGGTGGGAAGAAAGTCTATCATGACGGCACATGCGACATTGTGGTGATCGGCGCTGGCGGTGCAGGACTGTCTGCTGCCGTTGAAGCCGCCTCACACGGTGACCTCCGCATCATCGTCTTGGAAAAACAGGGCATCATAGGAGGCAACACCAACTATTCCACTGGCGGCATCAATGCGGCTGGTACTGAGGCGCAACATGCACAGGGCATCGACGACACTCCCGACCTCTTCTACGACGATACCATGCGAGGCGGTAAACAGATAAACATTCCTTCACTGGTGCGCAGTTTGGCGGATCACTCTGCGGAGACCATCTCCTGGCTCTCCTCATTAGGGGCCGACCTCAGCGATGTAGGTCTGATGGGTGGTAGCAGCGTGAAGCGTACGCACCGTCCCAAGGGGGGTACAGCCATCGGCCCGCACCTCATGAAGATCCTCAAGGAGGCTTCCTCAAAAGCCAATATCGATATCCGCACCTCCAACAAGGTGCTGGGGCTGCTGAGTGATAACGGCACGGTGACTGGCGTCAACGTAAAGAATGCTGATGGAAGCACGTATCGCCTACAGGCCAAGGCGGTGGTAATTGCCACAGGTGGCTTCGGTGCCAACCTGCCGATGGTCACCAGTTACCAGCCCTCTCTCACTGGTTTTGCCACGCTCAACCATCCTGGTGCCACCGGCGATGCCTTCGCTTGGTTGGAAGCCGTGGGTGGCAGCACCATCCAGATGGAGTATATCCAGATCCATCCTACGGCTGAGGCCGACAATCATATCCTGATTACAGAGGCTGTCAGGGGCAACGGTGCCATCCTGGTAAACCACGACGGTGAACGCTTTGTCAACGAGATGGACACACGTGATGTAGTGTCGGCTGCCATCCTCGAACAGGTGAAGGGCGAGGCCTTCCTCGTCTTCGACGACGCTGTGCGCCGCTCGTTGGCTTCCATTGAGACCTACGCCAACCAGCACTTAATGGCTGAGGGCACTGATGCTGCTGATCTGGCGGCGAAGACAGGATTGCCGTCCAGCACTTTCACCGCCACACTGACTCAATATGCATCATTCCAGAAAGCAGGTATCGATGAAGGCTTTGGCCGCAGCAGCACGCAGATGACTGCCGCACTGGAGACCCCACCCTACTACGCCATCCGTGTCAAACCCGCCATCCATCATACGATGGGCGGTATCCATGTGGATGCTGACATGCACGTCCTCCGCTCCGACGACACCCCTGTTCCCGGTCTCTTCGCAGCCGGAGAGGTGACGGGTGGTATACACGGAGCCAACCGTCTGGGCGGCAACGGTGTGGCCGACATCGTTATAAATGGCAAGATAGCTGGCAACAGAGCTGCTTTGTTGTGCCAAACATATTGAGGAGCATCACCTTCACAAACCTCTTGCCTTAAGCAGGCTGGAGGCATCGGGCT